>JAHBVV010000005.1 GCA_019637335.1 Candidatus Hydrogenedentota bacterium
GGCGGCCCGGGAATCGGCGGTGGCGGCCTGGGCGGCCCGGGAATCGGCGGTGGCGGCCAGCAGGCCGATCAACCCTCGGTCGCGGGCGAGAGCGTTTATAGTACGGGTTTTCCCGGCGTTACGGCGCAAAACATGGGCGGGCGTGGCCTCGGTGGCCCGGGCGGCATCTTTGGCGGCTATGACGACGAAGATGAAGACTATGGCATGGGCGGGGGGCTGGGCGGCGGCATGGGAATGCCTGGAGCGCGGGCCCAGCAGCAGGAGCTTCCACAACCCAATGGATTGCGCGTAATCGGTTTTGCCGAATCCGTAAGCGGAATACAGCGCTTCGTGGAGACGCTTCGGGCGAGCGAACGCACCGTGACGGGAGGCCCGACGATCTCGGTCAAGAAAGTGCACTTCAGCGAAGCGAGCGTGTTGAAGGTGCCGCGTCAGGTTCTGATGCAGGCTCCGGTCACCAGCATGCGCACGGCGCTTGGCCGGGGAAACATGGGCGCAAGCCCGATCGAAGAGCAAAACGTCTATGCGTTTGAGGTCAACGTCGAATTCGATGGCCCGTATTACCAGTCACTGCCGGAAAACCCGGTGGTCCCGGGCATGGGTCGGGGAGCGGGCGGGGCGTCGATGGGGCCCGCGTTCGACGCGGATGATGACGATGATGGCGGGCGCGGTCGTGGTGGCCGTGGCCGTGGCCGCTGAGAAAGGTAGCTCACGAATATGAATAGAGATCGCATCATCTACTTCGTGGTACTGCTCTCGGTGTTTGCCGCGTGTTTTGCCGTGTACCAGTTTTACTTTAAGGCGAAGCTGGAAAAGTACGCGCAGGACAAGCAGTTGCTGGAGAATCTGAACAGCACTTATTCCAGCCTGAGCGGCGCCTTCCGGGGAGAGGACCCCGATACGGTGATCGCGCAGTATCGCAGCGTCGTCCAGTCGTGGCGTGATGCGATCGACGCGCGCGTGGGCTATTTCAACGACGCGGAATGGCGCGACTACCAGAATCCGCCGGAGGACGTCTTTATCCTTCAGTACTGGTACGGCGAGCGTACCCGCGAGATGACGGCGGCGCTCTGGGAGAAGGCGCAGGGGAAGTACGGCGCCGAAGTCTACCAGCGCTTCCCGGCGGACATTCAGGGGATGCTTGGCGTGCCGTATGCGGAGCAGTGGCAGGGATACGACATCCAGCGCAGCCACGTCACCAGTAATCTGGAACGTCTCAGCTACGGCATTTCGGTGCTGGATTTGCTGCTGGACAGCAACGCGCAGGCGATCCGGCAGGTGGCCATGTACGACCCGCAACCATCGCGAACCATCGGCGCCGACGTGGTTTACCACCGGCTTGGCGTGTCTTTCGTAATTGAGGTGAAGGACTTCGTGGGCATGATCGAGAAGTTCCGCGCGGCCGACCGTTACTTCAACATCGAGGGAATGAAGGTTACGCACCCGTATATCGCCGTTCGGTACGAGCCCCGCCTGGAGGTGGAAATGTTTATCGTTCGGACCAAGCCGAAAGAATCATTCCTTGCGGGCACGGTGGCGGCGGGCGGGCCGGCCTCCAACGTACAGCAGGCCTTCAGCGCCTTTTCCGCCGGTGGGGGCGCGCCGCTCCAGAATCCGTTCCGCCTCCAGGGCGACGACGATGAGGAATATGTCCGCGAGCCAGAGCCCACGGGTGTCGCGCGAGCGTGGCGCTGGTTCAAGCGGACCGTGCTGTTTACAAACTGACGACCGGGCGCGGACAGCGCCGGCGTTCGGAAAGAAGTGGAAGCAATGGATAAGCTGCAAAAATTCTTCAAAGCCATCTGGCGGTACAAGGAACGAATTGTCTTTGTCGTGCTGCTGGGCGTGCTGGGGTACCGCGTGTACCAGCTGTTTAACCCGCAGGAGCCGGTTTCCGCGGCAAGCCCGCCCACAGGCGCGCCGGAGCCGCCCCAGATAGCACCCAACGCGCCATCGCCGGATCCGCCGGGTCAGTATTACAACATGATACACCGCAGCCCGTTTTCCTATTACTCGGACGCGGAGGTCGATCCGAACCGCGTTCGCCCCGAGGATCTAGGTCTCCAGTTGCTCGACATCAAGCCGGTCGGCGGGAAGTTGCGCGCCCGGGTCAAAACGGAATCGGCGCGGAAATGGTACGACGAGGGGGAGAGTTTCGAGGAGTTTATCCTGGAGTCCATTGACGCCGAAGACCGGTCCGCCGTGGTTTACGTGGAACGGCTCGGCCAGTCGGTGACGCTCCGGTTGCCTTGATAATTGACTTGGTCGCAGTTTGCACCTTTGGAACGCATTTCGGTATAGTGCTGAGAACAAGCGGAAGGAAGACACGGTAATGAAAAACGGCTACAAGCGCGCCAACGCATGGGGTTGGTTGGTGGCTCCCATGGCGCTCGTCCTGCCCTTGGTGGCGCATGGGGACCAGCGAAGCCACGCGACTCGCGATGAGAACAAGCCCGTTCGGATGGTACTGGCCCAGGCGGCCACGGCCACGCCGGCGGAAGAGGCCTTTCAGCGGGGAGTCGCCTTCTACAAGGAGGAGCGTTTCCGCGAGGCGCAGACGGAATTCAACCGCGCGCTTGCCCTGAATCCGGCCTACGCCGAAGCGCGGGAATTCCTGGAAAAGAGCAACAGCCGGCTCATGCTCGAATCCATCGGAGACGCGCCCGTCGCCGCGACGTCATTCGAGACCTATGATCCGGAAGCCATCAGCGCGAGCGAGACGCCGTCGCTCTCCCCGGAGGAATTGAAGCGAATCAGGGTTCGCGAGCACCTGAAATACGCGAAGCTGTACCTCGAACAGCAACTTTTCGCGCAGGCGGTGGAAATCTACAGCCACGTTCTTCAGCTCGACCCACAGAACAAAGAGGCCAAGGAAGGCCTGCACCAGGCATCGCTCGGCCGCAGTTCGGAGGCGATGCAGGACGAACTGCGCAACGTTGATCTGGACCGTGACAAGATCCGTCGCTATGTGGAGGAGTCCAAGCAGCTTCCGGAAGGCGCCGACGCCAAGGGAATCAAACAATACGTATTCCGCGTTCCCGAAATCGAAGAGGATTTCAAGGAAGAGCGCCAGATATCCGAGATTGAGCTCAAACTCCGTTCCGCCGTCAATATCGAATTCGAAGATATTCACATCAAAGACGTCATGGAGTTCATCCAGGACAGCTTCGACATTAACGTGGTCATCGACAAGCGCGCCGTGGATCCCGAAGTCGACAGAACTCAGGCCGCAACGGCCCTCCCGGGCGGCGGCGCCTTTGGCGGTCCCGGCGGCGCCTTTGGCGGTCCCGGCGGTTTTGGCGGCGGCGGTTTTGGCGGCGGCGGCTTTGGCGGCGGTGGCTTTGGCGGCGGCGGCGGCGGAGTGGGAATCGGCGGCGGTGGGCCGCGCGGGCGTTTTGATACAGACGATGACGAGCCCGGCTTTGCCTTCGGGCCGGGTTTTGGCGCTGGCGCGGGCGGCTTCAACCAGGCCGGCAGCCAGTTCAACCTGCAAAATCTGGACGAGTTTTACGGATCCCGTAGTAACGGGATGATCCCCTACATCAACCTGAAGAACACACAGTTGGGCGAAGCGCTGAAGGCGCTGTTGCGCCCCCTCGGCCTCGCCTACAAGATCGAGCCCGGCTTCCTCTTTGTAAGCAAGCCCATAATCCTTCAGCGCGAGTCCTTCGAGGACATGGATACACGGTACTACGAATTGCGTAATGCTGGCGCCGAGACGCTCTTCAAGATCGTGCTTCGCAATCGCTTTGCGGTCAGCCCGCTTGGCGGCGGCGGCGGCGGCGGCTTCGGCGGCCAGGGCGGCGGCGGTTTTGGCGGTGGTCAGGGTGGCTTCGGTGGCGGCTCAGGCGGCTTCGGCGGCGGCGGCTTTGGCGGCGGCGGCTTTGGTGGTGGTACAGGCGGTTTTGGCGGAGGCTCGGGCGGTTTTGGCGGCGGCTCGGGCGGTTTTGGCGGCGGCGGCTTTGGTGGCGGCGGTTTTGGCGGTGGCACAGGCGGTTTTGGCGGAGGCTCGGGCGGTTTTGGCGGCGGCGGCTTTGGTGGCGGTGGCTTTGGTGGCCAGGGCGGCGGCGGCTTTGGCGGTGGCGGCTTTGGCGGCCAGGGCGGCGGCGGCTTCGGCGGCCAGGGCGGCGGAGGCTTCGGCGGCGGTGGCGGCGGTGGCAGCGATGTCACGGCAACCAGCAATATCTCCGAATTGTTCTCAACGATTGACGACGCGATGGTGGGTGAAATTCCGGCGACGCAGTTCATCGTCGGACTGGAGGGAGGCGGCACCGGCACCGGCGGCGGACTGAACCAGCGGGGCGGTCTCGCTGGCGCGCAGGGCGACGACGGCGGCGCGGGCCTCGGCGGTACCGGCGGCACGCAGCAGCTCAGCGGCGAGTCGCCGATACTCGAGCTCCTCCAGCGCCTGATCCCCGATGTGTATGCGCCGTCCTCCGAAGAGCGGTTGTCGGACATGATCTACAATCCGTCCAACAACATGCTTATCGTTACCAATACGCCGTCGAATCTGGACCGCTTTGAGGAACAGCTCGCCCAGCTCGACGTCACCCCGAAACAGGTGAGCATCGAGGCGAAATTCCTGACCATCCGCGTGGATGATATGGACAAGGTCGGGTTCCAGTGGGACATCAGCTCCGAGAGCAACCGCGGCACGCGCTTGCCCACCGGCCTGGAAAACCAGACCTACGAGTATGACATCAATGGCGACAACGTGTTGGAGACCATCCCGATCACGGAGCGCCCGGACGGCTCGAACGCCTTCAGCAACCGCTTCCGCGAGAGTGTCGTCGGAGCCGTGGTGAATCCGGGTCCCGGATCCTCGACCTTTAACCTCGTCCACTCCATTCTCGACAATGGCAGCGGCGACAGCCTCTCCGTTACCTTCGACTACCTCAACAGCCTGGAGGAATCCGAGCTGTTGAGCGCCCCGCGGGTCACCACGATGAACCGCAAGCCGGCCGTAATCGTCGACTACACGACGGAGTGGTTCCTGGTGAACGTTGACACCATCGTCGTGCCGGGTAACCCGGGCGGCGGTCTGGGCGGCGTAACGCAGCCCATCGTGGCGACGAATCCGGTGCCGGCGCCGTTCAACTTCGGTATCGGCCTCTCGGTGACGCCGCAGATTCGCGACAACGACCAGGTGCGCCTCTGGCTCAACCCCGAAGTGCGCACGCGCATCGGCGAAAAGACGTTCCGCACGACGAACACCATCGGCGAGACGGAGTCGGTGAACACCATCACGCTTCCGACGACGTCGTGGCAGGCGGTGTGGACCAACGTGATCGTGCATGACGGCGACACGCTGGTGCTGGGCGGCCTCGTTCAGGATCAGTCGATCAAGAACAACCAGAAGCTGCCGTACATTTCGGACCTGCCGGTCATCGGCTTCCTCTTCCGCGGCAAGTCGCGCGAGGTGACCCAGTCGAGCCTGCTCATCTTTGTCACCCCGGATATCATCGACTCCACGGGCGCGCGGTTCTTCGACATCGCGTCCGCCCGCTAAACGGCGTCGAGCGAAAGCAACATTCGCGGGCGGTCCAGCGAGTCTGGGCCGCCCGCGTTTTGCATGTTCATGAGATTCCTGATCTATAGCCTGACCCTGGCGCTTCTGGCGCCGGCAACCCGCTGGTGGCTGCGCCGCGACGCACGGCGCCGATCCCTGGCCGATCGCTTCGACCCCGGCTTTCCCGAACTGCCGGAGCGCCCGATCTGCCTGCACGCGTGCAGCCTGGGCGAGGTGAACGCGGCCCGCACCCTGGTCGAAGGACTTATCCAAGCCTATCCCCACGCGCCAATCATGGTCACCACCTCCACATGCGCGGGGCGCGCGCGCGCGGAGGAGCTCTACGGTGCGGATCGCGTTGCCTGGTTCCCGTTCGACACCCGCCGCGCGGTCTCTCGTTTCCTCGACCGCGCCAACCCCCGTATACTCCTGCTCTTCGAGACCGAGCTCTGGCCCAACGTACTGTCCGGCTGCCGCGCCCGGGGTATTCCCGCCGTCCTGGTGAACGGGCGCCTCAGCGACCGCCACGAGCGGCGCTACCGGTGGCTGGCCTGGTGGTATCGCGCCATGGTTCGGGACCTGTCCGCCGCCTGCATGCAGACCGAGCGGCACGCCGAGCGCATTATGGCGCTGGGCGCTCCCCGCGAACGCGTCCACATCGCGGGCAACCTCAAATTCGACGCCGTACGGACAAGCACGGAGCCTCGCGCCCGCCACCAGCTGCGGGCGGCCTGTGGAATGAAGCCCGGCGCGCCCGTATTGGTGTTTGGCAGCACGCGCCCGGGCGACGAGGCCCTCGCGTCGGCCTGCTGGGCCACGCTCCGCGAGGAATGCCCGGAACTCCGGCTCGTCGTCGCGCCGCGCCACGTCAATCGCGCGGAAGAGGCGATCGCCCCGTTCAGCGAGCCGGTCATTCGGCGCTCCGCCATGCGGGTGGGGGGCAGGAGCCGGGGTGAGCGGGTAATTCTGCTCGATACGCTCGGCGAGCTGAGCGACTTCTACGCTATCGCCAGCGTCGCGGTTATTGGCGGTAGTTTCTACCCCGGCGTAAACGGGCACAATCCGCTGGAGCCCGCCGCGCTCGGTGTTCCCGTCGTGTTCGGCCCGTACATGGCCAATTTCGCGGATTCCGCGCCCGTGCTCGTGGCCCGGGGCGGCGCCCGCCAGGTCGCCTGTCCCGAGGACCTCTACCTCGCGTTGAGCGAACTCCTGGGCAACGCCGCCGAGCGGCGGCAGATGGGTACGCGCGCGCGGCGCGCCGTGCTCGAGAATCAGGGGGCCACGGAAAGAACGGTCGCCCTGTTGGCATCCTGGATTTATCCCGGGGAACGCGGCCGGAGCAGCGGGCACACCCCCGCCGCGGAGCGGTAGCGCCATGCGGGTACTGGACGCCGCGTTCGCCTGGATCGACGACCGCCTGTCGCGCGGGGGGCGTCCGGAGCGCGATGGCTGGCGGGCCGCCGGGGTATTGCTCGCGCCGGCGCTGGCCATCATCGGGGTCTTCGGCCTGCTACCCGTAATTTACGCGATCTACCTCAGCCTCCACGATGGCCAGTATACTCGGGGCGCTTTCGCGGGCCTGGCCAACTATCGTGAGGCGTTGGGGCGCCCCGCATTCTGGAACAGCGTCCGCGTCACCGGATGGTACATCTTCGGGACCGTACCGGCCACGATTGTCATCGCATTTTTTCTCGCACGGCTTCTGATGCATATCACCCGTGCACGCGCGCTGTTCCGGACGATCTACTTCCTGCCCTACATCACCTCGGCCTATGCCGCCGCACTGGTCTGGCGCGCCATGCTTCACCCCCAGGGCGGCTTCGCCAACGCGCTGCTCGGTTGGCTCGGGCTTCCCGCGCAGCAGTGGTTCCTCGAGCCCCGCGGGGTGCTCCACCTGGTGAGCGGGGGAGTGCTGCCGCCGGACATGGGGCCCAGCCTCGCGCTCTGCTGCGTTATCGCCTTCGACATCTGGCACGGCCTCGGTTTCGCGGTCGTCATTCTGCTCGCGGGCCTCTCCGCCGTGCCGCGCGAACTCGAAGAGGCAGCCCGGGTCGATGGCGCCGGCCCCCTGCGCGTCCTGTGGCACGTGACCCTGCCCGTGATCAGCCCCTCGATCTATTTTCTCTTCATTCTCGGCACAATAAAATCCCTCCAGGCCTTCAATTCGTTCTATGCGATGACACAGAGCGGGGGAAACACACTGGGAACCACCGAGAACCTCGTGCTCTATCTTTTCGCCCAGTTCTACGAAAACGGGCGCTGGGGCTACGGTTCCGCCATCGCCGTGTTGCTGCTGGCCGCCATCATCGGGCTCACACTGCTTCAGGCCGTGCTGGCGCGCCGATGGGTGCACTACGCATGAAACGCGCCCTGCCATACATCCTCCTCGCCCTCGGGGCCGCCATCATGGGCTATCCGTTCCTGTGGATGCTGGGGACCGCCTTCAAGACCTTCCCGGAGTCCCTGGCCACGCCCTCCTCGCCCTTTCCGAAAACGTTGCAATGGGGCAATTTCGCCGAAGCGTTCCGCGCGGCCCCGTTCGGCCGCTATTTCCTGAACTCGCTCATCACGAGCACCCTTTCCGGCGCGGCGGTGGCCGTCACGTCGCTCCTCGCGGGCTACGCCTTCGCGCGCATTGCGTTTCGCGGGCGCACAATCCTCTTCGGGCTACTGCTCGCGACGATGATGGTTCCCTTCGAAGTGACCTTCATCCCCAATTTCGCCACCATCACCTGGCTCGGCTGGTACAACACCTACGCGGCGCTCATCGTGCCCTGGTGCGCCAACGTATTCGGCATCTTCCTCGTCCGGCAGGCCTTCCTGGCGATACCACCGGACCTCTACGACGCCGCGACCATCGATGGCTGCGGGCACCTGCGCTTCCTGCGGCACGCCGGCGCGCCCCTCGTGCGCCCCGCGCTGGCCGCCGTCTTTCTCTTTTCCTTCCTCGGCAGTTACAATGCCCTCCTGTGGCCGCTCATCGTCACCGGCGACACCTCCATGCGCGTCGTGCAGGTGGGCCTGGCCGCGTTCCTCCTCGATGCCGGGGTGCGCCTGAATCTGCTCATGTGCGCATCCTCGATAGTGATTGTGCCGGGCATTCTTCTGTACCTGGCGACCCAGCGCCACTTCGGCGAGAGCAATCTCGGCGCGGGATTGAAAGGCTAGAACCCGTTGAAACGCACCGCAAGCACCCCTTTGATCCTCCTGGCGGCGCTCGCCACACTCGCGGCCGCGGGCTGCGCCCAGAAACCGTCCGGAGACGCGCCCTTCGCGCCGATAGACGAGGCGCGGGCCGTGTTCTGGGACCGCCAGACCACCGAGACCGGCGCGCTTATGGAGAAAATTGCGAACCGCTTCAATGAAAGCAACCCGCCGCTGCCCCTGAAGATCGAAACCACCGGCAACTACGGCGACATCTTCCAGAAGGTCATGGCCAGCATTCGCGCGGGACGCCTGCCCGCCATGGCGGTGTCGTATGAAAGCATGACCGCGCAATATGCCGCGTCCGGCGCCGCGCTCCCACTCGATCCACTGATCGAGGCGCCCGGGACCGGCTTGACGCCGGAGGATCTCGCGGATTTCTTTCCCGCCGTGCTCGAGAGCAACCGCTTCTCGGAAGAGGGGGGCGCCATGCTCTCCTTCCCGCTCACCAAGAGTGTGCTCATGCTCTACGCCAACCATCGGGTGCTGCGCGAAGCGGGCATCGAGCGTCCCCCGGGAACCTGGGACGAATTCCTCGGCCAAAGCCGGGCCATCAAGGAAAAAACCGGCAAGCACGCCTGGGCCGTTGCGGTGGACTGCTCCACCATCAGCGCCATGATCTTCAGTCGCGGCGGAGAGGTGCTGGTCGGCGGCGTTCCCCAATACGATCAGCCGGCATCGCTCCAGACCTTCGAGTTGCTGGAGACCCTCGTGAAGGAAGATCTGGTCTACACCATCCCCGCGCGGACCTTCGAGGACGAGGCGGCCTTTGCGGCGGACCGCATCGCCTTCACGCTTCGCACGAGCGCCGGCAGCGCCAACATGGCTATCGCGATGGGCGGGAAGAACGCGGAGTGGTCGCTTAACCCGATCCCGCAGTCCGATCCCGCGCGCCCGGCCACGGTGCTTTTTGGGCCCAATGTGACCTTGTTTGACGTGGGCGCCGATCAGGCCGCCAGCGCCTGGGGCTTCACCCGCTACTTCACCTCGCCCGAGGTGATGGCCGAGTGGTGCCTCGCCACGGGATATGTCCCCATTCGCCGGTCCGTGGCGCGGGATCCGCGGCTCGTGGCCTATTTCGAGGAATGGCCCTCAAACCGCGCCCCCTTCGACAGCCTGGCGTTTGCCCGAACCGAGCCCAACGTGCGCGGGTGGCAGGCGATTCGAAAACAGGTCGAGCAGGCCCAGGCCGCCGTCATGTCCGGGCTTCAAGGCGGCCGCGAGGCCGCGCTGGCGCTCCAGCAGGCCGCTGTGGAAGAACTCGCGCGCGGCGCGGGCCAATAAGAAAAGCGGGCCCAGAACCCCGGGGTCCGGCGCCCGCCATTGGAATCTGATTCGCATTCCGCGCGCGCTATATGCGCCCGTCGTGCTCCTCCGCAAAGTCTTCCAGCGCCTCCTGAATCATGCGCTTGTGATCCGTTTCGTACAGCTCACGGTCCGCCTTGCGCCGGAAGTTCTTGCGCTGTTCGTGGTCGAAGGGAAAAGCCTGCGCGCTGCGCCGGTTGCTCTTGCGCCGGTCGGGCTGCCAGTTTCCGAATTCGTCCTTGTAATAGCCTGCTCGGTGTTCGGTCATGTCGCTCTCTAACCTTTGTTTCGTGACGATCGCACGCGCTGTATCATTCGCGCAAGTATAGAGTTAGCGCGGATCGCCAATCAATTCCATCGTATCGGGTCGCGCCCGTTGCCCTTCCCTTGTTACACTACCAATCTTACCCCATTTACCCGGGATTGCAACCCGGGCGGCCAGAATCAGCCACAGGAGCCCGCGTCCCGCATGCAGCCAGAATCGAAGTCCAGCAATATCACCTGGCACGACGCCGCGATCACCGCCGATGACCGCGCCGCGCTCCACGGGCACCAGCCGGCCCTGCTCTGGTTCACCGGCCTTTCCGGATCGGGCAAGTCCACGCTGGCCAACGCCGTCGCGCGCGCCCTCCACGATCGCGGCGTCCATACCTACGTCCTCGACGGCGACAACGTGCGCCACGGCCTCAACCGCGACCTCACCTTCTCCGCCGGGGACCGCGTGGAGAACATCCGCCGCATCGGCGAGGTGGCGAAGCTCTTTGTCGACGCGGGTCTGGTGGTAATGACCGCGTTCATCTCCCCCTACCGCGATGATCGTGCGCGCGCGCGAGAGATCGTGGGCGATCGTTTCATCGAGGTGCACGTCGACGCCGACCTGGCCACGTGCGAGCAACGCGACCCCAAAGGGCTTTACAAGAAAGCCCGCGCCGGCGAGATTGGCGATTTCACCGGCATCTCCGCGCCCTACGAAGCCCCCGAGAATCCCGAGCTGCGCGTCGACACGTCGGCGATGCCGCTCGAAGACTGCGTGGCGGAAGTCGTGGCGTACCTCGAAGCGCGCGGAGCCTTGCGTCCGTAACCCAGGCCGTATGGCAGCATTGGGTAAGTCCCGCGCCGCAAAGGATCGCGGACATTCCGCGGCAAAACAAGCCACAAGACCAGAAGCGCCTTTCCCCCTTCGCTCTACCCGCTTCACGCTTCACTCTTCCCCCTTCACCACCCGGAACTCGTTCCCACGGTCCACCGTGGGGATGCATACCGTTCCGCTCAGCGGAACAATCCCCACACAAGAATCCGTAAACCCTTTCCGCAAAAAGTAGGATAGCCGTCCCGGCTGTCCACCGCGCCGAAGGCGTAAAGGATCGCGGACATTCGTGTCCGCGGCAGTTTGAACCCCAATCCTCGCGAAAGCCCGGCGCCGGAGCGAAGGCCATGCATTGTATGAATCATGGGCGGGGTGCGGCCAACATTCCAGCGTTTGCGCGCTCGTCGATAGCCAAAGCTTCCTCTGCCGCGGAATGTCCGCGATCCTGTGCGCCTTGCTGCGCGGGCGGCTTTGCCGCCGGGGACAGCCGGGACGGCTATCCTACATTTGCGCCTTGCGGCGCTGAACACAGGCGGGACGCCTGTGCCACTTTCTTTTTGCGGTGGCTTTGGTGGGGCGATGTGCTCCCGTCTGATTTGCGCTTCCTCTGCCGCGGACAAGAATGTCCACGATCCGCTATCCGGCGCCATCATTCCTTCTTCAACAGCCACGCCTCCGAGCAGATCGTGCCCCAGCCGCCGGAGTTGCGCCATTGCTCGACGGTGACGCGGTCGCCGCGGGCGACGTCGGGGGCGCGTTCGAAGTGGATGGTCAGCTTGCCGTCTCGGGTGGCTTCGGCGGGGATGTCGAAGGTGAAAAAATCGCTCATCTGCGGGGGTAGTTCGATATTGTCGGCGATCTTCACGCCATCCGCGAAAATGCTCTGCGACTTCTGGTTCATGCGCATGGCGTAGCGCTCCTGGTACCACGGGCGCACGAGCGTAAACCGGATCTGATAAGCCGCGGCGGGGTCGAGATCGCGGTATTCGAGTGTGACGCCCTGGTCCTCGTCCTGCGTGAAGTGCATCGAGCGCTGGCTGGGGCGGTTGCCTTCATCCAGCATCCCGTGGACGTAGGGTTGGCCGTGATCGTAGGGGTAGCCGGCCATCACGTTCGGCGCGGGGTTCGCCGTGCCCAGGTTGTCGTAGTGCCCGCCGGGGCCCGGGTCCTCGTAGGCGGTGATCATGCGCAGGAGATCCGCGCGTTCCTCGCCTTCGGCGGCGTGCGCGCGTTCCAGCTGTCGCTTCAGCCAGCCGAGCCCGATGAAGTCGTGGTCGAGCGTGAAGAGGCCGTCGTTCCGCACGCCGTAGAGCTCGTTGCTTTCCGCGCCGAGGCGTTCCGCTTCCTCGCGCAGCGCGCGCATTTCGAGCGTCTCGCCCAGGCCGCTGAACCACCCCAGCGCTTCCGGGATGGCCACGTCCTCGCCGCCGGACGCCAGGGCGTCGGCGATGTGCGCTTCGATGCGCGACTGGAGCGCGACCTGTTGCCGCGCGTTCATCTGGGTGTAGCGGTCCAACGCGCCCTTCTGCATATACTCGCGCCATAGCCAGTTGTTTTTCATCCAGTGCGCGGGCATTTTCTCGCCGGCGGCCTTCACGCGCTCGTAATATTCACCGACGCTCGCCTTCTCCGGCAGGGGCTCGCCGGGAATCTCCTCCATGTTGCGTTCAAGGAGGTAGAGGGCTGCGGCCATGTCCTCCGCGGCTTCCGGCCCGAACCACGTGCGGCAGTATTCCCCCACCACCTCGTCGACCGTCAGTCGCGGATCAACCAGCAGGCGCATCCACATCCACTGGTTGAAATGGTCGTGATGGCCGCTGGAATGTGTAATGTCTCCGACGCCGTAGGGCATGAGGTCGTGGAACACGCGGTAATAAAAGCGCGGCCAGGCGTAGAAGGAGAGGCGGTTGTAGACCATGGTGAGGAACTGGTCGGGCCGGCGCTCGTAGATCTCGTGGCTCCAGTGCGGCGGCAGGTCGCCGTTTCGATCGGCGCGCGGATACATCTGGATGTAGGCGTGCTGCGCGTACTTCCAGTGCGTGATCTCATTGTAATAGACCAGCGCGTGTCGCTTCGGCATCTGGTGCAGGATTTCCTTCGGATACAGCCCGTAGGGGCCGTAGCCCGGATAGCGGAAGAGGTCCATGCGGTGCGTCTGGCGGTGGCCCGGCTGCCACGAGGCCGCATCCGAACCCGGGCCATAGCCCCACGCCCACAGCCAGTCCCGCGGCGCCTCGTTCAGGTAATCGAAGACGGCGTTGTCGTCCGCGTTCTGAAACTTCTGGTTGGTGAAGTAAATGCGCGTGTCCGGATGGTGTTGGTGGATGCGTTTCGCCATTTCCTCCACGGTCTGGATGAAAATCAGCCCATACGGGTGGCACAGGTCGCACTCGCAACCGCCGCCGTCCCCGCCGTGGAACTTGATGAAGTCGTAGGCCGGCGCGTTCTTAAACTCGTTCTCGCACTTCTCGATCATGTAGGCGCGCGCCTCGGGCACGGAGAGGCAAACGTAGCCCGTGCGCCCGATGGACTCCTTCGCTTCCCACTCGGGCTTGTCGGAAGGCAGGCCCGTGTTCGCTCCGAAGCCGCCCAGCGCCATCAGGTCGAAGGACTTCAGGAAGTCGTACATCGGCCCCGGGCCGCAGTCGAAGACGTTGGCGCCCGCAAGCGCGTAATCGAGAATGGCGCGGTGCAGCTCCGCCTCGGTCCAGTCGCGCACCTGCGCCACGCTCTTCGCGATGTGACTCTGGCCCACCTGCGTACCCCGGACCTCGAAGGCCGGCGCCGTGCGCACGTGCAAATCATCTGGGAACGTAACGCTTCCCGCGTCAAACGTGGCCTGGCGGAGCAGTTCGCCGGCGGCGTAAAGACAGCCCCGCCGATCGATGCCCGCCGCCAGGATCGCCGGCCCGCCCGCGGTCTCGACCGTGCGGACGAGATAGCCCTCCGGCCCCGGCGCCAGATCGGTCAACGGGGGAATGCGGTACTGCTCGAACAGCGCCGCAATGCTCTTGTGGTGCGCCGGGATGCCGAGCAGGATGCGGGGGGCGCCCGTCGGCCGCGCGGTTTCGGGACGCACGACCACCTTGACGCCCGTTCGCTCGCTCAGCCGATCCGCCAGCAGGCGCGCCACGTTCATCTCAACGGGCGTGGAGGTCTCTCCCACGACGATGTCGAAGCTGGTGGCCGTCAGGGCCGGGGCGGATGGGGCGAAGGCGGCCAGGGCGCAGGCGGCGAGGGCCAGCAGCGCGCAATGCGGGCGGCGGTAGCGGCGCATGGGTCGGGTACTTTCCGGGGGTTGGTTGAAACGGGGCATATTCCGGGAACCATTGTAGCGCGCGCGCCGATTGAATAAAAGCCCGGAAATCTCGAATCCTTTGCCGGCGCCTCATCGATCCCGCATGTGGGAAGTGCGCTCGTCCGCTTGCGGCGCACCCGCGGCCTCGGTTATCGTGGGGGGGCGATGGCACGCCATGGGCGCGTGGGGATGGGTCGTTTGAACGAATGGGCAAGCGAAGAGGCCCGCCGGATCGGGAAGTACGCGATCCTGCGCGAGTTGGGACGGGGGGGCATGGGGGTCGTGTATCTGGCGCGCGACACGGATCTGGATCGCGAGGTCGCCCTGAAAATGGTGCAGCCGTCCCTGGCGCGGGACGAGCGCAGCCTGGCGCGCTTCAAGAAGGAGGCGCGCGCGGTCGCGGCCCTGAGCCATCCAAACATCGTGCACATCAACGCCCTCACGGAAATCGACGAGTTGCTCCTGATCGAGATGCCGTTTCTGCCGGGTGGATCGCTGCGGGATACGGGCGCCGCGCGCCCCTCGCCGGCGATAGTCGCGCACGTGCTCGACCGCATGCTGGATGCGCTTGGCCGCTGCCACGAGCGCGGGATCATCCACCGCGACGTGAAGCCGAGCAACATTCTTTTCGACGCCGATGGCGTTCCCAAACTCACGGACTTTGGCGCGGTGGCCCTTATGGAAAGCGAATGGGCGCAGGCCCGCGGCGAACGTACGCTGACCATGACTTTTTCGGGCACGCCGCAGTACTGTTGCCCGGAGGCGTGGGACGGCCAACCCCCGACGCCCAGATGGGATCTGTACGCGCTGGGCATGGTCGCGCGGGACATGCTGTCGGCCCAGGGTATTCGCCCGGTGACGACCCCGCTCGCGCATATCCGGCAGCTGCTCGAATCCGAAGAGCCGCCCATCCGCGAGCTGGTCCCCGATCTCTCCGAGGCATTCGCGGAGTTGGTGGACCGGCTGACGTCCCGCGACCCCGACCGTCGCCCCGCCAGCGCGGGCGAAGCGCTCGCGCAACTGCGCGATACCCCGGAGTTTGTGGTTTCCGCGAGCGCGGATGCGCACACGATCAACCTGCCCGGCCCCATGCGTGGCCTGACTTCGGAACCGTCCTCCATAATGACGCGCGGTTGGCGCCGGATCCGGCGTCCGTTGCGCCGTGCGGCCCCGTGGCTGGCCGTGCTGCTGGTTGCGGTGTTCTGGGCCGTCGAATACGCGACGCGCGCGCCCGTAATGCCCCCGGACGCGGAGTCGGCTCAAACCGGCCGCGCCGCGCGGGCGCCGAGCCAGCGCGAAACCTTTGAGACGGCGGCCCCGGCGGCCTCGGCGATTCCACTGCTGCGCCACGATTCGGTTCTGGGGCGCTCGGGCCTGTATACGCTCCGCACGGCCCGCCAGCCCGCCAGCGACGCCCATTTCGTGTTCCGGCGCCAGCCCGGCGATGATCGGCTGGTCGCCCTGGGCCTGCTCGGCGGCCAGATCCACTATCTGGAGCTGGAGCCGCCCGCCGCCCCCGGCGGCGCGTATACCATGACGGGCTTTTCGGGCGATTACACCCCGGCCTCCGCACCCCTGATCCAACTTTCCCGTATTCGCGGCGAGGCGGAATGGGACGGGAATTTTGACGCCCCGATGTGGCTCGCGCTGCGCTCGGAAAGCGAAATTTACCCCGAGTCCTGGAGCGACGCCGTACTTGCGGTCCCATACGCCGGCCCGATGACGGACACGGCGGTGGTGATGGACTGGGAGGCCCACCCGACCGCGCTGCCGTTCTTCCTGCGCGAAATCGTGCCGCGCCACCCGCGCGCGCTCACGCTGGAGAGCGTGCCGCTGCCGTCCATCGCCGGCGCGCGCCTGGTCGCGGATGCCGGTGGCGACGCCCGGGACCTGTCCGGCGCGGAATCGCTGGCGGCGGCCGCGGATCGGTTTACGGCGGTGCTGCCGGGGCGTCCCCACGCGCGCGGGAGCTGGCTGGCCGCCGATCACGATGGGGCGCGGGCGCGCTTCGTGATTGCGGTTCCAGATGCCGATCGCGCCCTGATCGCGGTTGACCTGTGCATTCTGCCGCGCTACCACGCCCCGCGCGAGGACTCGCCTTTTTTTCATGTCTATCGGGGCGAATCCGGCTGGCGCGCGGAACGGATCCAGGCGGGCGAGCGCGCGCCGATCGATCGCGGGTGGTCCGCCGCCACGGCGATCGTCTCGGACGGCCACCTGGCCACCATCGAGTTCGATCTAACGGCGCTGGGTCTGGAGGCGCCGCCGCTGCCCCAGACATGGATCCGCGTGAACGCCTCGGCCGAACAGGAAGCGCGGGGGGGCGATGCCGGCGTACATATCTGGGGCTGGCCCGAGGTTGAGGCGGCCTGGCGCGGAGCCCTTGTGGAGCTGCGGCGCTGATGCGCCCGCATCCGGCAGTCCGCGTTGCCCGGGCCCTGGTGGCCGCCGCGCTGCTGGCGTGCGGCGCCGCCGAAGCCGCCCCGCCGCGCCCCCGGCTGGAGCCAGACACCGGTTCCCGGCCTTCGTTTCTTACGGTAGCGGGCGATCACCTCTTCTTCATCGCGGACGACGGCTTCGCCGGACCACAAATCTGGGCGCTGGACGAACACGGCGCGGCCCGCCGCCAGAGCCTCTTCCGGCCGCAGCCCGGTGGCGCGCCACCCGGCGAGCCCAGAGCGGCGGGCGGGGACGTAATCTTTACCGCGCCCGATGGCGGGGGGCTGTACCAGACGCGCGTCGGCCGGGGGCCCGCCGTGGCCCGGGCCTTCGCGCCGCCCGACACAAGGATCACCACCGCCGCCTCCTGGAACGGGCACGTGTACTTTGGCGTGAGCGGGTCGGGCAGCCTCGGCGAGTTGTGGTATGCCGGCGCTCCCGGCGAACAGGCCCGCCGGTGGCGCGGGCCCGGCGAAGGGCAAGACGCGCTGACGCCGTCGCTCGCCCGGCTCTTCTCGCTGCCCTCCGGCGTCGTGTATTCACACTTCGGGCGGGAACTCGATCTCAGCCGGAACGAATACCGCCTGCTCACCGCTCCCGACCAACCCGCCCGCCGGTTGGGCGCCCCCGGAGAGCCCATCGAGGGCGTCCACGACATGTTTGCGACCGGCGAGGATCCGGTGTGGTATTTCGCGTCGAACATGGGGCTCTGGCGCGCGAATCTCGATACCGGGGAGGCCATCCAACTGATCGATACGCAGGCCGGGCCGGTGCGGCGGGTGGGCGTGCCGGTCCTTTCGGGAGGCCGCCTGTTCTTTCAGGGCCACACCGCGGAAACCGGCGCCGAGCTGTGGACCTCCGATGGCGCGCCCGAGGGCACGCGACTGGTCAAGGACATCGCCCCCGGCGTATCGGATGGCGGGGCCTACTACCTCGCGCCATTGCGCGGCGGCGTGTGTTTCGTGGCCAAGGACAACGCCCACGGCGGCGAACTGTGGTTTTCGGATGGGACGGAAGCGGGCACGCGCCTGGTGCGCGACCTGATACCCGGGCCGCGCAGCGCGGAGCCCTACCAGCTCACGGCCTGGAATGGCCACGTGTATTTTTCCTGCTACAACGACACCTACGGCGAGGAACTGTGGCGGACCGACGGCACGGAGGAGGGTACGGAACTTGCCGCCGAGATCAACCCCGGCCCCGGCAGCAGCGAGCCGTACTATATCACCGTGTTTCAGGACGCGCTGTACTTCTCCGCAACCGATGGGGTCAACGGTTTCGAAATCTGGCGATCCCGGGGAACGCCGGAAACGACCGAGCAGGTGACCCGAATTCGCCCGCCGGCCTCGCTGGTCCGTTCGTCATCTCCCAGGGAATTGACCGCACTGGGCGACGTGGTGTACTTCACCGCCGTCCTGCCGGATCGCGGGCGCGTGCTGTGCGCGAGCGATGGATCGGCGGAGGGCACGGGCCCGGTGGCCTATCCGGAGGGAGACGGCGCGCCGCTGAATCCGCGCGGGCTCGAAATTCACGACGGCGCGCTCTACCACCAGACCGGTCCCGAGGAAGCGCCGCAATGGTGGCGGATCGGCGCCGCGGGTGGCATGCCGGAAGCCGCCGCGCAGGGGCCGGCGCCGACCCCCGAGACGCTGCCCGGCGCGGAGGCCGCGGGGCTGCGAGTCGTTCCCGGAAGCCCGGTCGCCTTCGCCGGCGGCTATGTCTGCGCGGCGTACACCCCGGAGCACGGCATCGAGCCGTGGCGCCACGATCCGGAAACGGGACGCTTCGACCTGATGGGCGACGTGTTCGCCGGGCCGGCCAGTTCGGCCCCCGCCAATTTCACGGTGTCCGGCGAGAGTGTGTATTTCACCGCCAACACGCCCCACGGCGGGACCGAGCTTTTCAGGAGTGGCGCGGCGCCGGGATCGGTGGAGCAGGTGTGGGATCTGCATCCCACTCCCATCAGCAGTATGCCGGACCGCCTCCACGCCGATGCCAATGGGGTGTCGGCCCTGATTCGATCGCATCCCGAGGGGTACCTTCCCCAGGGCGCCGGGCGCGGCGAACAGGCGCCCCACTGGCTCGCCCCCTATGTCCAGCCCGGCGAGTTCGCGGTTACGTCGAACGCGGAGTTTTTCGTGTGCGATACGCCCGACACCGGCGCGGAGCTCTGGCTCAGCACCGAAGGCCACGCCAGCGCCTGGCTCGTGCGGGATCTTTACCCCAACGTGACGCCCTGAGGCGGCGCGTTCAGGGGCGCCGCCGCGACTTCAGCAGATCGCGGAGGTAATTCCCGTACATGCTCTTGCCCATCTGCTCCTGCGCCCGCTCCACCATCGCCCGCGTGATCCAGCCCTGGCTCCACGCGATCTCCTCCAGGCAGGCGATCATGAGGCCCTGGCGCTCCTCCACCGCCTGCACGAACTGGCTCGCCTCCAGCAGGCTGTGGTTCGTGCCCGTGTCCAGCCAGGCGATGCCCCGGCCCAGCACGGACACCGAGAGCCGGCCCTGCTCCAGGTAGATCCGGTTCAGATCCGTGATCTCCAGTTCCCCGCGCTTGCCCGGCTTCAGATTTCGCGCCAATTCCACCACGTCGGGCGAGTAGGCGTAGAGCCCCGGCACCGCGAAGCTGCTCTTGGGTTCTTCGGGCTTCTCCTCCAGGCTGATCGCGCGGCCCGATTCATCGAACTCCACCACGCCGTAGCGCTCCGGATCGCGCACGTGGTACGCGAAGATCATCCCGCCGTCCTGGAGCCCGCGGAGAGACGCCAGCGTGTTCGTCAGGCCGTGGCCATAGAAAATGTTGTCGCCCAGGATCAGGCAGGCAGGCGAATCGCCCACAAAGTCCGCGCCGATGGTGAAGGCCTGCGCCAGGCCCTTCGGCTCTGGTTGCTCGGCGTAGGCGAACCGCATCCCGAGTTCGCTCCCGTCGCCCAGCAGCTCGCGAAACATCGGCAGGTCGCGCGGCGTGGAAATGACCAGCACCTCGCGGATCCCCGCCAGCATCAGCGTGCTCAGCGGGTAATAGATCATCGGCTTGTCGTACACCGGCAGGAGCTGCTTGCTCACCACCCGCGTCAGGGGGTGCAGCCGCGTGCCCGCGCCGCCCGCCAGGATAATCCCCTTCATGCCCCGGCCTCCTGGCGTTCCTCGTACTGCCGGCGGTAGTACTCCTTGAACTCGCCAGACTTAATCGGACGCCACCAGGCCTCGTTCTCCCGGTACCACGCCACCGTCGCCGCCACGCCCTCCTCCCAGTCCATCTCCGGGGCCCAGCCCAGCGCGCGCAGCTTCGACGCGTCAATCGAGTAGCGGAAGTCGTGCCCCGGGCGATCCTTTACCAGCCGGATGAACGACGCGTCCCGCCCGCAGAGCTCCAGCAGCTTGTGCGTGAGGACGATGTTTTCCCGCTCGTTGCCGCCCGCCACGTTGTACACCTGGCCCGGCGTCCCGGCGCGCAGCGCCGCGTCCACGCCCGACGCGTGATCGTAGACCCAGAGCCAGTCGCGCACATTGTGCTCGCCGCCCTGGTACAGCGGGACCTGCTCGCCCTCGATCAGGTTCGTGATAAACAGCGGCATCACCTTCTCCGGGTACTGATACGGCCCGTAGGTGTTCGACCCCCGCGTGATCATCACCGGCGTCCCGAAGGTCTCGTGGTGCGCCAGCGCGATCAGCTCCCCGCCCGCCTTGCTCGCCGAATACGGGTTGCGCGGCCCCGGCGGGTCCGACTCCGTGAAGGATCCCTCCCGGATACTGCCGTACACCTCGTCCGTCGACACCAGCAGCACGCGCGGCGTCCCCAGCTCCCGGGCCGCCTCGCAAATGTTGTACACCCCCGTGCAGTTCGTCGCGATGAAATCCGTCGCGCCCATGATGCTGCGGTCCACATGCGTGTCCGCCGCGAAATTCACGATCGCGTCGCACCCGTCCATCGCCGCCTGGATCGCCGCCCGGTCCGCAATGTCGCCCTGGACAAACGTATGCCGCGCCGGATCGCAATCCTGCACGTTCGCCAGATTCCCCGCGTACGTCAGCTTGTCAAAGTTCACAATGTGAACGTCCGGATACGTCTCCAGCTGATACCGGACAAACGCCGATCCAATAAACCCGGCGCCGCCGGTCACACAGATCCTTTTCACCCGATCGATCTCCCTGCGCTGCGGTTACGTATGTCGTCAAAAGCCGCCCCGGCGGTGTTCTCCCACGCCCGGTGGAGTATAGGGGGCGGGGACGAAGGAATTCCAGCAATTGGCGGGCTGGAGGGCCGCGTAGACTGCCGAGCCGGGGCAAAAAAAGCGGGTGACAGATTCCCATTGCTCTGTCACCCGCTCGATTCGATTTGTTCTACACTCCGCGACAGCGAAGCGTGTTGGCGCATCAGGCCGCGGCGCGCTTCCGACGGCGCGCGAACGCCACCAGGCCAAGTCCCAGCAGCCCCATCGGCGCGGCGGCCGGAACGGGGACTACGGGGGTGTTGAACGTCGTACCGGTAGGAAGATAGCCTGCGGCGTTCAAAAAGTCGTTGCCACAACTCATTGTCCAGTGCACCGTCCATCCCCAGCCATAGTTATTTCCGGTGTCGGCGTAAATCAACTGGTTCAGGATGCTCTGGTCGGTGATTTCATAAGAGAATTCGTAGACGTTGTGGTCTTGACTGGCTGTCCAACCATCCAAGGCGCCATTGTTGCTATAACCGAACGCAACGGCGCCGGACTGAAGCGTGCCGCCGATCGCGCTTAATGGCCCCGAATTATAGCCAGGCGCGCCGGTGGGGGAATCGTCAATGACGAACGGAGCTTGTCTCGCATCCAGCGAGGTGTCGCTTGCCGTCGCACCTGCAAGGATAAACGCCAGATCCCAGCTTCGCTGGCCGGCATGCAGATCGTAGACATTGTCCGAATCAGGCAGGTAATTGCCGAAATCAATGAAGACATCGCCCGCAAAATAGTTGATTCCACTGACCGTCTCACCCTCGATATCAAATCCCGTCACGAGCGCCACGTAGAGCCTGTTTGTGCTTATATCGAATCCGGTGTAAAGGGCTTCCACGTCGAAATTCTGACCACCATATCCCGGCCCGACGTAACCGTTCGAACCCGTCACGGAATCTTCCTGCACCCAACCCGCCCCCAAGTTATTCGTGGGCGTCCAGTTGTTGCCGTTCACTCCCGTTGGAGTGGCCACACCCCAATCGGTGCCGATGCTACCATCCACCGTAATCCCGCTAACCAGGCCGGCGCCGGCAACCGAGCAGTATCCCGCAGCCAGCGCACAAGTAGCCGCGATCTGGAACCTTCCAATTCGTTTCCTCATCTTCATTTCGCAAAACCCCTTCTTGGTTGTGTTGGCCACCTTGACGTGTTTCGCAACCACGTATGGACCCAATTTCTTACGAACTTCACACCACATACACTACCTGTAGAACACATTGCACTCGCTTCGCGGGAAGGAGACGAGCGAACGGTCCCGGTTTAAACCCATTGACCGAACCCGTAGATCCTTCCAAGTAACACCTAATCGCTCGCACGTTTTGTGCCATTTCCGAATGTCTTATATTGCAATTACTTACAACATACGGAATGCTATCGAGCAGCATAAGATTGTCACCTGTGACAACTATATGACACCTGCGCCTCGAAAAATTACACACGGTGTGGGGCATTTCACGCGCCTGCGCTATTCGTGCACGATTTTCCGGATCCCGTTCATGGTGAGTGTTCGGAGGTGGCAGCCCTGCCCTGCCGGCACTCCCCGTTGGATAGGCGCCTTGTCCCCGACACCCGCCCCCGGCAGGCCGTGCCCCCTCGTGAATCCACCCCAACTGCCCGACGCCACGCGCCGCCGATGTTGTCGCATGTCAGAAAGTTGTCATACGTGACACAATCGTGCGCCTCACGCGCTGCAATGTCCACCCGAGCATAACGTCCCGCAAGCGGGGAAACGTTTTCAGGGTAGAGGCTTAGCGCCAACTCTGCGAATCCGGAACAAATCTTGCTCCAACGTGGGACACTTGGCGAGGGAGCGGTCGGCGATTCGGCGGTGTGACTTGGGATGGGTCGTCGCGCTTTTTCTCATCGGTTCACGAGAAGGTCGGGGTGTGCCCGGCCCGGTGTGTGAAGCAATGGGGCAATGCGCCCCGAGAAAAGGAGATACGGGCTTTGAAGAACAAGATGATGTGCCTGGCAGCCGTTGTGGCGACTCTGGGAATGGCCGGGACCGCGCATGCGGCGATCGAATTCAATCAGGACGTGACGCCGGACGTGATTTTCGGCAGCGGCAACGCGAACGGGAGTTTCACGACGGACCGCGACAATGGTGTTGAACTGGGCTTGCGCGGCAAACTCCGGCACAATGCCGCCGGACAGCCCGAAAATACGTTCAACAGCAACGGGGACGGGACGTACAGCTTTGCTGCGGGCGTGGCGCCGACGCAGTCTTCTCCGACGGCAGTCTGGAGTTTCGAGTGGTCGATCAATACCGATTTCGATGGTTCCAGCGGTCTTAACCTGGATGATCTGACCTACACTCTCGGTCTGGATATGGATCCCAGCCAGGGTACGAATTTCTTCACATTTGATCCCATCAATGATGCCAATCCCGCAACGGGTTTCACGGTTCAGTGGGATCACGCTATTGGGGACAATTCCACCGGCAACGGTGGAGGAGCCTCCATCGCGAACAACACGTCCAATACCGCACTCTATGCCCAGCGGATCGCGGACAACAATGTCGCCCAGAACTCCTGGAAGCCACACTGGTTTATCGCTGGTTTCGACCCAACCCTCGACGCGACATATGATTTCTACCTGGCTGCGTTCGACAGTCTCGGAAATCAGCTGGCCCGCACCAACATCCAGATTATCGTTGGCGCTGGCGGCGCCGTCGTCCCCCTCCCGGGCGCGGCGGGGCTCGGCCTGCTGGGCCTCGGCCTGGTGGGCTATATGCGCCGGCGGAAGTCGGTTCAGGCCTGATCTTTCGCCCTGAAGCATTCTACGGGGCATCCGGTTGATACACCGGATGCCCCGCTTTCGTTTGTGCGTAGGTACGTCGCGCGAGTCAAGGGACGGACTCGCGCCGGTGACCTTGCGTTCGTATCGCCCGATGGCGTCCAGCAATAGGCCCGGCCGTCACCCACACACGCCACAGGGCGCGTGCCCGTCCCGGCTGGGGTAGTCTGCGGTGGCGTGATACCGCGTCAGAGCCTGGCGCCACTCCGAACGCAGGCGCGCACAAAGAAGGTTGGGCATCTTGCCCGACGCAACACAAGCTACACGCCAGCAAGACCGCGACATTGGCGGACAAATCCCCGTGCCACGCGATGGCGCCCACCCGCCTTCGTGTGCCTGGAGCAAGGCGTCCCCCGACCCCGCCAATACCACCCCGCACGAGCGGCGCCCCAGGAGGTTGGGCATCCTTCCCGACGCAGCGGGCGCCACAAGTCATCACGACGGCGACATTGGCCGGTAACCAGGCGTAGGGTCCTATTCAGATACGCCACGGCAGTTTTCCGTCCCGAGCTCACCCTGCGTCGGGCAAGATGCCCAACCTCCCTTTGTGCCGCTCGGTTGGGCGAGGGTTCTTGGGATTGGGGTGACGTGACCACGGGCACACGAAGGCGCTGGGGCGCCATCGCGTGGCACGGGCGTGGGGAGCCGCGGCCCTTTGTTGGCCAATGACTCGGTTTTGCTGGCGTCTGGCGCCAGCTGCGTCGGGCAAGATGCCCAACCTCCGGTGTGTCTGGCGCGAAACTTGCCGCCAAATTGCATATCCCGCTGTACACCGCGCGCGATCGTGCGGTACACTTCAGGGGCTTCAAGGATGGGCTCCGGCGGGGGAGGCTCTGGCGCGGAGGGCGCGCCGTTCCAAAGCTGGGTTTCGGGCGATGATCGAATTCAATTGCGAACACTGTGACGCGCTGCTGCGCATGGACAACGCCTTCGCGGGGCGCGATGGCTGGTGCCGCGAGTGCAAACGGATGGTGGTGGTTCCGGATGGCGCGGTGGTCCCGCGGGTGACGGATCTGCCGCCGGACGAGGCGATCGCGCGGCTCCAGCAGCTGCTGAGCTACGCCGCGCGCAAGGCGGACCTCTACAAGCAGCACGTGGCGAAGGCGCCGGACGCGAAGAAGGCGCTGGAAGCGCTGGAGGTGGAAGCCCGCACCGCGCGCCAGGCGCTCCACCAGGAGCAGCGGCGCACCGCCGATCTCCAGGATGCCCTGAAGGCGGCGCGCGCGGCCCTGGCGGGAGCCGAATTGCGCCAGCGGGAAACGGACGCCGCCCGGGATGTCGCGGGCCGCGCCGAGATCGAGGCGATTCAGGCGCAACTTGCGGACGCGCAACAGGCCCGTTCCGAGGCCGAGACGCGCGCCAATCGCCTTGCCACGGAGTTGGAAACCGCGTGCGGGCAGGCGGAAGGCGCCTCGGACGCCGAAAAACGCGCCTCGTCGGCGGAATCCCGCGCGGAATCACTTGCTGCGGAGCTGGAAACCCTGCGCGCCGAGCTGGAAGCCGCTCGCGGACAGGCCGAAGGCGCGTCAGACGCCGAAAAACGCGCCTCGTCGGCGGAGTCCCGCGCGGAATCACTTGCTGCGGAGCTGGAGACCCTGCGCGGGCAGCTAACGGGCGCGTCGGACGCTGAAGCACGCGCCTCGTCGGCGGAATCGCGTGCGGAATCACTCGCCAATGAGCTGGAGGCCCTGCGCGCTGAACTGGAGACCCTGCGCGGGCGGGCAGAAGGCGCGTCGGACGCCGAAAAACGCGCAGCGTCCGCAGAATCGCGCGCGGAGTCGCTCTCGGCCGAGCTGGAGGCCCTGCGGGGGCAGCTAACGGGCGCGTCGGACGTCGAAAAACGCGCAGCGTCCGCAGAATCGCGCGCGGAGTCGCTCTCGGCGGAACTGGAATCCCTGCGCGCCAAACTGGAGGCCGCACGGAGCCAGGCGGCCGAAGCCACCACCCAGGCGGAGAACCTGGACGCGGAAATCACGTCCAACCGCGCGTTGCTGGAGGAGTCCGAGCGCGACCTGGAACAAGCGCTGGAGGAAAGCCGCGCCCGGGAAGCGGCGCTGGCGTCGCTCCAGTCCACCCAGGAAGCCCTCGAGCGCGAACTGGCGGATCTGCGGGCGCAGGCGGACTCGCGCGCGGCGGAGGGCGATTCGGACGCCCAGGCCCTGGATCAGGCGCTTCAGGCGCGCCACGCGCTGGAGCACGAGTTGGTCTCGCTCCACGAACGGCTCGCCGCCGCGGAGGCCGAGCGCGACGAATTGCTGGACGCGCCACAAGGGGACGCGGCGCCGGATTGGGCGACCGAACTGGAACATTTGCGCGAGCGTTGCGCCGCGCTGGAGTCCGAGCGGGATCAGCTGCGCCACAGCCTCGAAGAGGCCTTGGCGGAGCCCGCCGCACCGCCAGCCGCGACCGACGCCTCTCCTGCTTCGGAGCGCCCCGCGGTCTCCACAACACCCGCGCCTCCCGCGCCGGACGCCCCATCGGCCCCACGTCCGGCGGAGCAGGTGGATCGATCGGGCTTCGTCGCGCGGTGGCGCCGCGAGGCCGAAGAAGAAGGCGCCGTGAAGGCGCAGTTCCGCCTGGGCGTCCGCTACGAAATGGGCCTGGGGGTCGCGCGCGACGAGGCCGAGGCGCACCGCTGGCTGGTGCGGGCCGCCGAGCAGGGCCACGCCGGCGCGCAGTACCACCTGGGCCGGATGTGCCTGGACGGGCGCGGCGTCGCGGCGGATCGGGCCGCCGCCATCGGTTGGTTCCAGAAAGCCGCCGACCAGGGCGAAGGTGGCGCGCTCTATGAGCTCGGGCGAATCTATTTGCATGGGGAGGGCGCCGCGAAGGATGAGGCCCTTGCGCGCGAATGCTTCCGGAAGGCCGCCGACGCGGGCGAGGCCCCGGCGGCCTACGAGCTGGGGCTGCTGCTCCAGGCGGGCCGCGGCGGCGCGCCGGATCCCGTCCGCGCGGCGGGCGCGCTGCGCCAGGCGGCGGAATGCGACCACGCCGACGCCCAGTTCGCGCTCGGCCAGTTGCTGCTCGAGGGCGAAGGAGCCGGGCGCGACGAGCCCGGCGCCGTGGCTTGGCTGGGCCGCGCCGCCGCCCAGGGCCACGCCGCCGCCCAGGAGCGCCTCGGCGAATGCCTGGAGCAGGGGCGCGGCGCCGTGCAGAATCCCGTCCGCGCCTACGCCTGGTACGCGCTCGCCGCCGTCCAGCGCGAATCCGCCCGCGACGCCCGCGATCGCCTCGCCGCCGCCCTGCCGCCCGATCAGGTGGCCGAGGGCCAACGCCTGGCGGAATCCCTCCACGCCGGCGCCCGCGACAGCGCCGTGGCGTAGAAGGTGCGGCACGTCCGCCGCAGGCGGAAAGGGCGAAGGGTGCGCCGCAGGCGCAATACTATGGAGCGCTGGCGGCCCGCCGGCATCGCGCCGCAAGGCGCAAGCCAGCTATGTAGCGCCGGTGGCCCGCCGGCATCGCGCCGCAGGCGGAAAGGGCGAAGGCCAATCGCACCGAAACTCGATCTCGGTATATGGACGTGAACTTGAGTCGGTTTGGAGACTTGAATCAACGAAAGTGAGCGTTTTGGAGCGCCGGCGGCCCGCCGGCAGATTGCGCCGCAGGCGCAATACAGCTATGCGCTCGGTTCGAGCGGGAAGTTTAAATGCGTCCGCCGCAGGCGCAATGCGGGCGCCGGAAATTGGGCGATTTTACGGTTGTCGGAAGAAAATGCCGGGGGGTCAATACCTTGTCAACAGTGAGTACATTTGAACGCCGGACGGGGTGTTTGGCGGATTGGTCGGTGCGTAAGTCGTGTAATGACAACATTTCGCTCGTTGGCATGGATATTGCCAACAATCTGGCAGTAAAAACCGGGTTGTGGGGAGTGCAGTACGCATGGCGGTCGATCGGCGCGCGCTACTCATGGGGGTAGCCAGGCGCCGCCCGGTAGGTGTTAGAGTGTGTGAAGGCTTTCAACAACGAAAGGCAGGAACATGAGAAGATTGAAAAAGATTGGGCTGCTGGCCATGGCGCTCGCTTGTGCGGGATTGATCGCGCCGGTGGCCGGGGCGGCGACGATCGACACGTTCGCTGGCGATTTCCAGCAGGTATCGGATAGCACTTCGGACAATGTGGCGGTGACCAGCGTTTACGACTCGAGCTTGGCACCCGACGCAATTGGTGGCTATCGTGAGCTGTATGTTAACCGAGACGCTGGTGTGCCAGGGTTTACATCGCTGACGGTAGACGGAGGGGTTGCGTTCAGCAACAATAATCCCGTCGTCGGTATGCTGAACTATGGTGTAGCCCACATAACGTGGGACGGGACTGCTAATATCGCAGGCCCAGCACCGATTACCGAATATGCTCTCGGCGAAGACTTCACGGCTTGGAGTCAATTTCACATCGTCACCCCAGGTAATCTCCTTAACGATTCAATGGTCAGTGTCGAATTGTGGGATTCTTCAGGAAGTTACAGTGGGCCCGTGTCTTGGACGCTTGCAAACAACACAGCGAACCACTATCTTAGTTTTTCAAATTTCGCTGGTTTCGATTTTGCGAATGTGGGTGCCATCCGATTGAACTTCCTCACCGATAACGTATATATCACCTCCTTCGGTGTCGTTCCGGTACCGCCGGCGGTGGGCCTTGGCCTGCTGGGCATGATGGTTGTCGGTGGGCTTCGTCGCCGGAAGAAGGCCTCCGCGGCCTGATTCCTGTACTTGCGTCCTTCATCGCGGGCGCTCCGTTCTCCCCATGGGATGGAGCGCCCGCGGTCTTTTTTGTGGGTAACACTTTAGCGGAATGAAGTTGGCTTGATTCCTCGACGACACAAACCCGCCCCGCAACGGAAGGGCGGACCAATGGGAGCGCGGGCGGCCCGCCCGCATCGCGCCGAGGGCGCGATTTTGATCAACGGCGGTGGTCCGGGTCCAATCTTCCTCCCAATCAAATGTGCCGATATTGCGAACATGCTATGCACCTCCGGTGCATTGCAGGCGGGGACGCCCTCCACGGCGCGTCTTCGACCTGCGCTCCCAGCCTTGCGCGCTCTCCTCGTAGTGTCGCGGCAAGCTAGAAAAAAGACTGGCTCAACTTCAGTCGGCTAAAGTATTACTTTTATGGGGGGTTGGGCATCCCGCCTTGGCAAGATGCCCAGCCTCCTGGCGCCGCTCGTGCGGGGTGGTGTTGGGAAGTTCGGGGACGCCTTGCTCCAGGCACACGAAGGCGCGGGGGCGCCATCGCGTGGCACGGGGATTTGTCCGCCAATGTCGCGGTCTTGCTGGCGTGTAGCTTGTGTTGTGTCGGGCAAGATGCCCAACTTCCTGGGGCGCCGCTCGTGCGGGGTGGTATTGGCGGGGTCGGGGGACGCCTTGCTCCTGGCACACGAAGGCGCTGGGGCGCCATCGCGTGGCACGGGATGACGCGCGGGGGGTGGGGTGTTGTGGTGTCGGGGGGCTATTGCGGCGTCGGGCGGGTCGGGGACGCGCCGTGGCGGGATGCCCAATCCGCCTGCGGCGGACTTTCAGCCCACATCGGCGTTGGCTGCGACTCCCACAAGAATTGTTCATAATTGCGCAAGGTTTGTTTTTCGGAAGCTGGAATTCCCCGAAAAGCCCTGTAAGTCGAATAACTACGCGCCAAATATTTGGCACAAATTTCGCTACTCTCGGCTGTCGGTGCGAAAGATTCCGCCACGACGCGGGTTCGTCCGCAACCGACAGGCGGCAGCGGATGGCTTCATCCCTTCCAGCAAGTACGGCAGGTCGTTCAGTAACCCCAGGAGAGGTAGTATGAAGGCGACGCTTTTAATGAGTGCGGATTTCGCGCGCGGTGGAATCCGGGCCGTGTTTGCGCTGGCGCTGTTGCTGGCGGCGTACGTGGCGCCGGCGGACCCGGTCTACGATCCCACCGCTTGGATCGATTTCGAGTTCACCGGGCTGTTCTACAATGTGGGCGACGACGCGTCGGGCCTTTCCACCACGCTGGCGGGCCAGGTCTCCTTCCTGGTGACGATGCCGGCGGCGGACCGCGCCAGCTTCACGATCTTCTTCGACGACGACCCGCACGATACGGGCTTCATCAACCGGGTCTACTGGGACACGCATACCCCCCGGGTGTTGAATCAGTTTGTCGCCTTGCCGACCGGTTGGAGCGTGGGCGCCAAGCCGGACGACCTGCCCGAGGGCAATCATGCGACGCCCGCGTTTGACGCGGTGCTCGCCAGCGATGTGGATCCGCCGATGGGCGGCAGCAACCCCAATGTCATCAGCCCCGGGGAGTCCGCCACCTTCACCTTCAGCCTGCTTTCCGGCGCCAGTTGGTTCGACCTCGCCCGGGAGCTCCTGGAAGACGACCTCCGGATGGGCTTGTTCGTCGCCGGGATTGACGGCCCGAACGGGAACGGCCGGAGCGACCACTTCGTGTCGTACGTTCCGCCGCCGCCGCCCGGCCCGAATGATCCGCCGGGAACCGTGGTTCCTGTGCCTGGTGCGGCGGGCCTGGGCCTGCTGGGCCTCGGGTTCGTGGGCTATTTGCGCCGGCAGAAGAAGGCCGCGCTGGCCTGATTTCTGGACTTGCTCCCATTATCGCGGGCGCTCCGTTTTCCCCCAGGGGATGGAGCGCCCGCTTTTTTTATGTGGGGGGTTGGGCATCTTGCCCAACCTCCTTTTTGCCGCTCGTGCGAGGTGATGTTGGGAAGTTAGCGGACGCCTTGCTCCTGGCACACGAAGGCGCTGGGGCGCCATCGCGTGGCACGGGGGTGGATGCCCATGTCGCGGTCGTGATGTCTTGTAGCTTGTGTTGTGTCGGGCAAGATGCCCCAATCCGCCTGCGGCGGACTTTCAGCCCACATCGGCGTTCGCTGGAGGGCTGGGGTGGATTGCGGAGGGGTGCGGTGGAAATCGACACTCGCGTTGCGCCGTCGCAGGATGCCGAGCCTCCTGGCGCCGCTCGTGTTTTATCGCCTTCATTGAATCGACAATGAATTGTCAGCGGTGCATAACATTTCCGTGGGTTCATCGACCCGGATCGGCAGAATTTCGTCGTAACCCCTTGGCGGAGAATAACAATCGATTCTGGCGCGAAAATTGCTGTGTACTGGCAGCGACTTGGGATGGGGAGAAGTCCCCATGGCGGTTATCGTGGTGTATATCGCTCGGCGACCACGAAGTTGGGTGCGTTCGTCGATGGATGCGGTGTATGCGACTTCGTCAAATGGAATGGATCACAGGCGCGTCGTTGGGGTTGTGAAGACGGGCGGCGCGCCCGGGAATTCCTGACCGAGGAGAAATGGGATGTGCGAAGAACTCAGAAGGAAAATAGTGGGGGTGGGGTGCGCGCTGGCGTTGCTGTTGGCGTTGCCTGCGTCGGCTGCGTCGATCAGCGATTTCTCGCTTTCGACCGCCATCGACACCCAAGGTGGACAGCAACAGTTTGCCCTCACTCAGCTTGCGCGAGATATGCCTCCTGTATCGCAGGGGCTGGACATCGGTATGCTGGTCAGTTACGGTACGATCAACGCGGGCGAGTCTGACGAATTCACGGGGATGTTTTTCGAATTTGTCAATCGCTCCGTTGCCCCAAACAGCAGTTCCGTTCTCACCAGTATCCTCTTTGAAACGAATGCATTGATCAGTACACCGAGCTATGACGACTGGTCTGGAACACAAGTCAGTTACAGCATCGGTGGCGCATTCAACGGTGGTGGCTTTGGGATAACGTTCGCAACGACGGCGAATCCAGGTTCACCCCCACCAAAGAATGGTATCGGAGCGGGTGAGAACCTCCTTCTTGGCTTCACGATCAATCCCAATACCCCCACGCAGTACGAGAGCCTGCTCGCTGGCCTCGTCGGGGGCAATTGGATCGTCGCCGCTCACCTTCAGGAGGTCAGCGATCACCCGGATGGGTCGCTCTGGCTTCAAGCACAGCCCGTCGTCCCCCTCCCTGGCGCGGCCAGCCTCGGCCTGCTTGGCTTCGGCATGGTGGCCTTCCTCCGGCGCAAGCGCGCGGGCGGATTGACCTAACGGGTAGCGCTCGCGGCGCGTCCGTTACCATGCTCAGGGACGCGATGCACGACAGAAATGCCGGGCGGTTCCGGTGGTGAACATTCCACCGGGACCGCCCTTTTTCACGCGGCGTCGAAGGTTCCCCGGGGTGGCCAGGGCCAACGCTACGCCCGAAAGCCCGCTCCGCCTTGACAAAACCTTGAACTTCGCGGAGAATTACTCTAGTCTCTCTGTTCGAAGTACTTGTGCACGGGTTTCGCGGTGCGCGCGCATGTTTTGCGCGTGTTCCATACGCCGCCGGGCGGGCTGGCGTTGGGCCCGTGTGTTTTTGTGGGGATTCAGCGAGGAGTAAATGGGATGAGGATGTTATCCGCGGGAATCGTGCTGCTTGCGCTCGGGCTGGCCCTGATGGGCTGTCCCAGCGGATCGGCGTCCCCGCAGATCAGCATCAGCCCACGCTCCGCCGAGCTGGAAGTGGGGCAATCCACCACCTTTACTGCTTCTTCGTCCGACAGCGCCGACAGCTTTACCTGGGCCTCGGACAACACCGCCGTGGCCGGGGTATCGAACCAGGGGCGGGTGACGGCGGTGGGCGAGGGCACGGCCCGGATCACCGCGACGAGCGCCCGCAGCGGCGCCAAGGCCACGGCCACGGTGGTCGTGGTGGGGCCGGCGGTGGAGCCGGGCGCGGTGACGGTGACGCCTTCGGCGGCGACGATTGTCGTGGGGGGGAGTGTCCGACTTGAAGGGGTTACGTCGGGCGATCCTGTGTCGTTTCTCTGGTTTTCCAACGACGAGTCCATCGTCACGGTGAACGCCAGCGGGCTCGTGACGGGCGTGGGGCCGGGGACCGTGACCGTGGAGGTGCGGGTGTCCGGCGGAGCGCCCTCGGAGCGCGCCGAGGCGACCATTACCGTGGTGGAGCCGGCGGTCCATTCCGTATTGGTGCGCCCGCTGGGCGCGAGCATCCTGGTGGGGGAGACGGTGGCGCTCTCGGCGCTTTCGACCGATCCCGAAGACGAATTTGAATGGAGCACGGAGTTCGCCAGCACCGCGACCGTAAGCACGGGCGGCCTGGTGACCGGCGCGGGCCCGGGCGGCGTGGTGATTAACGCGCGCGGGACGCATAGCGGGGCCATTGGCAGTTCCGTGGTGACGGTGAGCGCGCCGGCCGAGCACCAGGTGACGATTTCACCCACCACCCTGACCCTCTCCGTGGGGGACACGGTGGTCTTCAAGGGCAGCACGACCCGCGAGGACGGCATTTTGAATTGGTCGTCGGACAATCCGGCGATCGCTTCTGTCGGGCCATCGGGCGCGGTCACGGGGACCGGTGTGGGCGTGGCGGCGATTGTGGTGGAGGGATCCGGCCCCTCGGAGCGCGCGTCGGCCATGGTCCGCGTGCTGGAAGGCCGGCCCCGGATCGCCAGTGTGCGCCCCGTCAGCTCGAGCATCCCGGCGGGCGAATCCATCGCGCTCACGGCGACCTCCAGCGACATTGCGGAACGGTTTACCTGGACCTCGGACGCAACCGGCATTGCCACGGTGGACGATGCCGGCGTTGTGACGGGCGTCGCGGCGGGTGAGGCGCGGATTACGGCGGTGGGCCAGACCACCGGCGCGACCGGCCAGGCGATCGTGCTGGTCACGGCAGCCGTGCCGCACCGCATGGCGATTTCGCCGGCCGCGGCAAGCCTGGAAGTGGGCGAGATGTTCCGCTTTAAGGCCGCAAGCACCCGCGCGGGCGACCGGATCGAATGGACTTCGGACGATGAGGCGGTGGCGACCGTGAGCCCCGTTGGCGTGGTGACCGGGGCGGGCGCGGGCGCGGCGACTATCACCGCGACAGGGCTCGACTCCGGCGTATCGGCCTCGGCGGCGGTTACGGTTTCCGAGCCGGTCGCGCATGCGGTGGAGGTGCACCCGCTCGCGGCGACGATCGCGCCGGGCGAGACGGTGGAACTGACGGCCAGCTCGACGGAGCCGGACGATCGCCTGGAGTGGTTCGCCGAGAATGAAGACATTGCCACCGTGGGCCTGGACGGCGTCGTAACCGGCGTGGCCCCGGGCGTTTCGGCGGTGGTCGTGCGCGGGGACCTCACCGGCGAGGAGGCCAGCGCGCAGATTACCGTGGCGGAGCCGACGGTGCACGAGATGCGCGTGCTCCCGCGTGGCGCGACCGTGGAAGAGGGCGATTCCGTCCAGCTGAGCGCCGCCAGCACGCGCGACGGCGACCTTCCGATCTGGACCACCTCGAACGCGGGTGTGGCCACAGTAAACGGGGCGGGGCTCGTCACGGGCGTGGCCGAGGGCACGGCGGCGATTACGGCCACAGGGTCGTTGACCGGCGCGGCGGACGACGCCACGATCACGGTGACGCCGCGCGAGGCGGAAGTAGCGCTTATCCGGCCCATCGAGGCGAGTGTGCTTGTGGGCGAGATTGTGGAGTTCTCCGCGGAGTCCTCCGACCCCGAAGAGAGCTTCCTCTGGGAATCCAGCAATGCGGCCGTGGCCAGCGTGGACGCCGTGACCGGCGTGGCGGCGGGCGTGGCGGCGGGCAGCGCGACCATCACGGCGACCGGGCAGAACACCGGCGCGACCGGCAGCGGCACGGTGCTCGTGAGCGAGCCGGTGGTCCATGAGGTCTCCGTCACCCCATCCGAAGTGCTGCTGGTGGCGGGCGACACCATACAACTTACGGCCTCCAGCACGCGCGCGGGCGACAGCTTCACCTGGTCCTCCAGCGCAAGCGGGGTGGCGTCGGTGAATGCGACGGGCCTGGTATCCGCCGCAACGGCGGGCGACGCCACGATTACGGCGCAGGGCGGCGTGCCCAATGAGCGCGCAACGGCGCGGGTGACCGTGGTGGATCCAGTGGTGCACACCGTTAGCGTGCAGCCCCGGAACGCCAGCATCACGGCCGGCGCGGCAATTCAGTTCTCCGCAACCTCCACCGATCCGTTGGACTCGTTCACGTGGACCAGCTCCAACGGCGCCGTGGCCACGGTGGACGCGGCGGGCCTGGTTACCGGGCTTGGCGGCGGCGGGGCAGAGATTCGCGCGCGCGGGACGCATAGCGGCGTCACCGCGACCGCCACCATCGCCGTGGCCGAGGCTGAAATGGAGTTTGTGGCCGTGCTGCCGCAAACCGCCACCGTCGAAGTGTCCGCGACGCTGTCGCTCTCCGCCACCTCGACCGTGCCCGGCGATACCTTCGCCTGGAGCTCGTCCAACAGCGCGATCGCCACCGTCAGCGCGTCGGGCGTGGTGAGCGGAATGGGCGTGGGCACGGTGAATATCACCGCAACGGGCTCCGTGAGCGGGCTTTCCGCGTCGTCCGCCGTAACGGTCATCGACACCGTGCCGCCAACCGTGGCCATCGGGCCGCCCTCCGTCGCCGCGACGCGATCCGGCCCGGTGGAATTCCAGGTTGCCTACAGCGGGGCCTCCGCCGTTACACTGACCAGAGACGACGTTAACGTACACGCCACCGGATCCGTGACGGCGCTCCTCGGCGATGTGGTCGTCGCGGGCGCCACCTCGGCCACCGTGCGCTTCACGTCCATCGCGGGCAACGGCACGCTGGGCATCTCCATCGACGCCGGCACCGCGACCGATCCGGCGGGCAACCTGGCCCCGGCCGCCGGCCCAAGCGCCACCGTGCTGGTGGACAATATCGCGCCGGCGCTCTCGATCGGGGCGCCCTCCGTGACGCACACCCGGAGCGGCCCGATCAATTACCGCGTATCCTACAGCGGGGCCGACCAGATCACTCTGACAAAGGCCAACGTCTTCCTCAACGCCTCCGAAGGCATCGCCGCAACCCTCGGCGACGTCCAGACGACCGGCGCCGCAGAACGCACCGTCACCTTTACCAGCGTCAGCGGAAACGGCAACCTCGGCATCTCCATCGACGCCGGCACCGCGCGCGACACCGCCGGCAACGAGGCCCCCGCCGCCGGCCCCAGCGCCACGGTCGTGGTCGACAATACGCCGCCCACCGTTATGATCGGCGCGCCCTCCGCAACCACGACGAACACCGGCCCCCTCAGCTTCCGCGTGACCTATGGCGGCGCATCGGCGATTACGCTCGCGGCCGCCGATGTCGTGGTCAACAGCACCGGATCCGTCGTGACCTCCCTCCCGACCGTCACCGAGACCGGCGCAAACGAGCGCACCGTCACCTTCGAAACCATCGGCGGCGACGGCGCCCTCGGCATCTCCCTCGCCGCGGGCACCGCCGCCGACGAAGCCGGCAACCAGGCCCCCGCCGCCGGCCCGAGCGCCCAGGCGACCATCGACAACACGCCCCCAACCGTCGCCATCGGCGCCCCCTCCGTCGCCGTCACCAGCGCCGGACCCGTCGTCTACCCCGTGACCTACACCGGCGCGAGCGCCGTCACCCTGCGCGCGCAGGACATCACCATCAACGGGACCAACACCGCCTTCGCCACCGTCCAGTCCGTGGCCGACGCGGGCGGCGGCGTATGGATCGTCACCCTCGCCAGCGTCATCGGCAACGGCCAGATCACCATCAGCCTCGCCCAGGGCACCGCCGCCGACACCGCCGGCAACCCCGCCCCCGCCGCCGGACCCAGCGCCGCCTTCACCGTGAACAACGTCGCGCCCACCCTCGCCATCAGCGCGCCCTCCGCCGAGAACACCTTCGAAGGCCCCGTAACCTACACCATCACCTACGCCGACGCCGCCGCCGTCGCCCTGGCCCCCGCCGACATCACCCTCAACAGCGCAGACGGCGTCACCGCCAGCATCGCCGTCACCGGGACCGGCACGGCCCAGCGCACCGTCACCCTCAGCAACATCGCCGGTCTCGGCCACGCCGGCATCAGCATCGCCGCCGCCACCGCCACCAACACCGGCGGAACCCCCGCCAACGCCGCCGGCCCCAGCGAAACCTTCCGCGTCAACCCCCTCCTCGAAGCCGGAACCGGCTTCACCCAGCCCACCCCCCAGCCCGACCCCATCGGCGACCCCGGCGACTTCGGCATCGACGCCAAAGCCATCGCCCGCTGGGACGTGGTGCCCTACCAGACCTTTGACGCCTACTTCGAAATCGGCGTCGTCGCCTTCCACATCAACGGCATCGACCGCGTCGAATTCTCCGTAAACAACGGCCCCTGGACCGCCGTCCGCGAAATGACCCTCAACCCCAGGACCGACGTCGTGGAATACTGGGTAGGCCTCGACGCCAGGGACTTCGCCGACGGGCCGATTGAAGTGCGGGCGGTGGCCTATCCCGTGGTGGGGGAGGCGCGGGTGCTCGAAGGCCCGCAGCAAAGTGAGAAGACCAGCCGTGGTGAATTCTCGCTCTTCCTCAATACGAACGCCAATGGGACCTTGCCGGAAATCGAGACATACGTCTCGATATCGGGCAGCGATGACTCCGGAGACGGTTCCGAGGGAAATCCATACCGTTCCATAATGCGTGCGGCCCGGGCAATACAGGACGCATCACCACTCGGCATGGCGGACGGGGGCACGATTTTTCTTGAGGCGGGCGAATATCGTATTGGGACATATTCCTTCGCTCTGAATACGCTAACGTCTGATCGCTGGTTGACGATTCGTCCGAAAGTGAACTTGCCGAAGGGGGCTGCACGTATCGTGGGGGCGGATGCGGGCGGGCTAAGGACGAAACTAGTGCGGTTAGATTCACTTTCAGTGACACCGGCTTCGTCCTCGGATCAAAACGTTATTAGATCTAGTGGTCCTCTAGAAGATTATTATTGGGTATCGAATTGCGAATTGATTGGTCCGGGACGTGAGGTAAATGGACAGTGGGTCAGCGGCATTTCTCTAGTCTTCGTTTCCGGGACCTTCGTGACCAATTCACGAGATGGTTTGGCAGGAGCGATTGTTCGAAATGTTAGGGTGGAGAGTATCGGTTCGGACGCATTTACTGGGTCCGATCTGGTGCTTAACAGTTCGGCTTTCCGACTGGACAACACGGGCACTCCATTTCATGCAGATGTCCTTCAGTACTTTACCTTGTTGACTATTGAAAACAAGATCGCCTACGGCGTGAGCGCTGAATCAGCACGCGGCCAAGGATTCTTTGCTGGGAATGAAGTTTCGATAAAGGACATTGCATTTGTGGACTGTTCAATAAACAATCAGCTTGAGCCCAATATATCCCGAGTATTTCAGTTCGCCGGGCCAACAGAGAATTTGTATGTATTACGGTGTATGTTCAATGGGCCGGCCAATTGGAGGACCGACTTGAGTTTCTCAGCCCACAACGTTGTTGTCGAAGACACAATTTTTACCAATGGCGGAGTTCAGGTTTCGCTCCCATTAGTGCCGGGCGTTGAATATCGATGAGAGAGGATTGGCAAAGGATTGAGTGTGAAAGCGATTTGACACTGGGCCTTTTTGGGGCAAGCATGGAAACCGGAAACTTGGGTGTATCGGCTCTTGGTACATCGATAGTTGCGGGGATTGCATCGATGTCGCCACGAACGTCGCTGATTGTATTTGGCTATGGTCGCGGTATCAGTGTGGCCAGACGGACTATCGGCACTCATACTTTTGAGTTCCGGCAGTGTGGCGCATATCACACGAGGCGCGTCTATCAGCCCGAATCACTAGCAAATATTAGGGTCTGCGCGAGGTTGGGAGGGCTGCACAATGCGTCCGCCAGCGCGATTCGGTCAGCGGACGCGATACTGGATATAAGTGGGGGCGACAGTTTTTCGGACATATATGGTTCGCGGCGATTTCGGGCAGTAACGCTTCCGAAGATTATCACGCTTCAGCAAAACAAGCCCCTGATACTATTGCCACAAACATTTGGGCCGTTCAAGAAAGCTTCCAATGCGTCAGTCGCGAAGAGAATCGTCAGCGCTGCAACTATGTCTTGGGCGAGAGACACTCGAAGTTTTTGCGTGTTGCAGGAATTATTGGGGCGCTCTTTTGACCCCGAGAAGCACCGAGTCGGAGTCGATGTGGCGTTTGGTCTCCCCGCAACGCGCCCTAGCGACTCAGTATTGGGATACGCTTCGGACTGGTTGGAGGACAAAGGTACCGCGATTGTGGGGATAAACGTGAGCGGTTTGTTGCACAACGCCCCTGATGCGGCGACCGCGCAGTACGGTTTTAGGGCTGACTATCGACAGGTGATAACGGCGTTTATTGGACGCTTATTGAGTGAAACGGGCGATCGGATCTTGTTAGTGCCCCATGTCGTAAGTTCACCGGGGCACTATGAATCTGATATTCAGGCGTGTCTTGACGTCGCGGACTCGTTTCCACACGAGTTAGGCGTCAGGGTCGCGGTATCTCCAGTTGTCTCCGATCCTTGCGAAGCGAAATGGATTATTTCTCGCTGTAAATGGTTCTGCGGAACAAGAATGCATTCCGCAATTGCGGCGCTGTCATCGGGCGTGCCTGCAGCGGGCATAAGTTACAGTCCGAAGACATTGGGCGTCTTCGAGTCGTGTGGACAAGGTGAAGGCGTAACCGATCTTCGCAACCTAACCTCGGAGGAGGCAATTGAGCAGTTGTGGCGGGCATATCTGGGACGTGAGAATTCCCGGCTTGCTCTCGAGGAGAAACTTCCAATGGTATTGCACCAAGCTCGGGTACAATTGGAGGAAATACTGTCCACTTGTTGTGAACTGGGCTCGGTACAGGAACACGGATTCCTTTAATGGGCTTTCGGCGGAAGTTGTTAGGGGGCGGCGGAATGCTCCTGGGGGGACAGGCGCTCGGGCAGGCGTGTTCTTTTGCCCGCAACGTCGTCGTGGCCAGGTTGCTGACGCCCGAAGACTTTGGAATTGCCGCCACCTTTGTTATCGCAGTGTCCCTGTTCGAGATGATCAGCAACCTTGCGGTGGATCGTTTGTTGGTCCAAGCGGAAGATGGCGACGATCCGGACTTCCAGGCCACGGCCCATGCGTTTCAGGTGGTGCGCGGCATCGGCATGGCGCTGTTCCTGTTCCTGCTGGCTTGGCCATTCTCCCGATTGTTTGGCATTCCCCAAGCCTTGTGGGCCTTTCAGTTCGTGGCATTGGTTCCCTTGCTCCGTGGATTCATGCACCTTGACCCGAAACGGTTGCAGCGGACATTCGGTTTTGGCGCCGACGTCGCCACCGAGCTCCTGCCGCAAATTCTCCTCGTACTTGCCGCGTGGCCCTTTGTGTGGTGGTTCGAGGACTACTCCGCGATGTTGTGGTTGCTTGTATTTCAAGCTGTCGTAATGGTGGTCGTGAGCCATGCGTTAGCGAAACGTAGTTACGGATGGAACTGGGATCGTAACTATATTCGGCGAATGGTCGCATTCGGCTGGCCGCTGTTGTTCAACGGTCTCTTGATGTTTCTTGTATTTCAGGGGGACCGCATGATTGTTGGCGCGGCGTATGACATGACGCAATTGGGTGTCTACTCGGTCGCGTTCACCACGACATTTGTTCCCACCATGGTGATTACGAAAGTGGCCTCGGCCTTGCTCCTTCCCCTGTTGTCTCGTGTGCAGACCGATATCCGGAGTTTCATGGAATACTACGCGCTTTCAGTCTGCGCATTGTGCCTGATAGGTGTCGCGTTCTCCACGGGATTCGTTCTCCTCGGCCAGCAGGTTGTGGTGCTGACCTTTGGGGAACGATACGGGGCTGTTGGTAGTTTCATTGGATGGCTCGGCGTAATGCAAATGATCCGTGTATTGCGGGTCGGTCCGACCATCGCCTCCATGGCCTGGGGGGACACCCGGATGCCGCTTGTGTCGAACTTCGGTCGCATTTCCGTAATCCCGCTGGCCATCTGGCTGGGTCTGACGGGGAAGCCGTTGATGTGGGTCGTGATTGCGGGGTGTTTAGGGGAACTTGTCGCGCTACTGTTGATGATAGGAATCTTGCATCGTAGTCGAGCACTGATGGCCGGGCACACGCTCAAACCGATGTTGATAGGGGCGGGAGCGGTCACGATAGCCTTCGCATTGTCGCTGTCCGCGGAGCATCACTACTCGCTGATTGTCGCTGTGACGGGACTTGTAGTCATTGTTGTCGGTGCATTTGTGGCCATGGTTTGCTATATTCCCTTTTGTCGGCCGCATGTACGTAGTCTTGTGCGGAGCCACATGCCGCAACCAGGTCAGAAATGAATCATATGGAAACCATGGAAAGCAAAAACTCCAAGGCCAATCCCGATTTGGAATGCGCGGAACGGATTTCGTTCGCCACACTCGATAACGAGGATGGGCTTCGCCGGTCAAGCCGCGCGCAGGTGTTGGCGCGGGCGTGCGGCGCGTTGCGCAAAAAAAACCGGCGCTTGCTTTCCATTGCGGCCCGGATGGAAGGCGGTAGCTTCTTCTCGTACACATTGAGACAGGTCCTGTTGCGGCGGCACGGGGTATATGCGGGTGCGTACAGCTACGGTGCATGGACCGAGCCCGGAGCGTTTCCAGCAGGTGTGGTGATCGGGCGTTACGTATCGATTGCGGCCAACGTAAAGGTGTTTCTGAGAAACCATCCCTATGAGCGACTTTCCATGCACCCCTTCTTCTACAACAATGCGCTGGGATTTGTTAAAGAGGATACCATTGAGACGGGGAGTCTTTGGATAGGGCACGATTCCTGGATTGGTGAATCGGCCATCATTACGCCGGGATGCTCCCGTATCGGTATAGGGTCGGTTGTCGGAGCGGGCGCTGTGGTTACAAGAGACGTACCCGATTTCGCCATGGTGGGGGGAAATCCCGCCAAGGTCATCAAGTACCGGTTCGAAGAGCCCGAACGTACTCGAATTTTGGAGAGCCGATGGTGGGAACATACAGTGGAGGCCTTGATGCCGTATCTTGCGGAGTTTACCGCGCCCTTCGTCCAGATTGGCTCTAACCATCCATTGTTGACAGGCGCATTTCGATCATCTCTTGGAATCTCAGAAAAGGGGCATGCATGAGAGTCAGCAGTATTCAAGGTGTCGTCGATGCGCGCCTCTGCAGCGGCTGTGGCGCCTGCGCCTATGCGTCGCCGGAGGCCATCACCATGGTCGATATCGAAGCTGAAGGCCGGCGCCCGAAAATAAATCCGAGTCACGAGGTCGGCCCCGACGCATTGCGGGTTTGTCCCGGGGTCGGCCTCGCCCACGCCCCGGCAATGCCGGGAGATCCGTACATTCCGGAACTGCGTTCCGCGTGGGGGCCGGTCCTCGGCGTCTGGGAAGGCTATGCGGCGGATCCGGAAATCCGGTACTCTGGATCCAGCGGAGGCGCGGCCACGGCGCTCGCACTGTACTGCCTGGAAGTGGGCGGCATGAAACACGTGCTGCACACGGCGGCGCGCAGCGATGCGCCCTATTTAAACGAAACCGTGACAAGCCGCACCCGTGCCGATTTACTTCGCGCCACTGGATCGCGTTACGCCCCGGCCAGCCCGTGCGATGGCTTGCAGACTATAGAGGACGCCGGTGGCCACTGCGTGTTCATCGGCAAACCCTGTGACGTGGCCGGGGTCCAGAAAGCATGCAAGCTTCGGCCAAGGCTGGACGAAAACCTGGGGGTGACCATTGGATTCTTTTGCGCCGGCACCCCGTCGACGCGCGGCACGCTCGAGCTGTTGAGACGGATGGGCGTGGAAGAGCCATCCTCACTGGTGAGTCTTCGTTACCGGGGCAATGGGTGGCCGGGAAAGGCGACCGCCGTGTTTCGCACCAAGCGAGCTGAAGAATCGCGGGACTTGACGTATCAAGAGTCCTGGGGCGATGTGCTTTCGAAGCACCAACAGTGGCGTTGTAAGCTCTGCGCGGATCACACAGGTGAATTCGCGGATATCGCAGTCGGCGACCCCTGGTATCGCACGATTGAAGAGGGTGAGCCGGGACGTTCGCTGATACTTGCGCGGACCGAACGGGGCGCCATGCTTGTGCTTGCGGCCGCGAAAGCGGGTTTCCTTGAAGTACACGATGCGGATCCAGGCATATTGCCAAGTTCTCAGCCAAATCTATTGCGGGCTCGCGGGGCTCTCTGGGGTCGATTGCTCGCGTGTCAGCTCTTATGTGTATCATATCCAAAATATGTGAACATTCCACTATTTAAACATTGGTGCGTTCAACTAAATATACTCCAGAAGCTTAAGTCTGTATTAGGAACAATTCGGCGGATACTGACTCGAAACACAACTTTGGATCTCCGTAAGTCCTAATCGCCACAGTGGTTCGAGAGGCAATGGGATGGATGTATACATCGTCGGAATCAGAGAGTGGCACAATCAGACTACTTTGCATCCATTGGGGCTGACCGCGACACTTGTACTGGCTTTACTAATACTTACGCTACCCCGCCGGTTTGCGGTCTTGCCGATGATCCTGCTCGGATGCTTCATACCAGTTGCGCAGCGTATAGTTATTATGGGCAACGACTTCACCTTGCTCCGGATCCTAGTGTTATTCGCATGGGTTCGTTTGCTGGCTCGCAATGAGTACAGTGAGTTTAGATGGAATTCACTCGACTTGATGGTTGTTTCATGGAAGCTAAGTGGAACTATAATACATACGCTCGCATATGGTACGCTTTCGGCATTCATAAACCGTTGCGGATGGGTATTTGACGGAATTGGCATGTACTTCTTTTTTCGCTGCGTATGCCGCAGCAGGGAAGATATTATGTTTTTGGCGCGCTCATTTATGCTAGTTAGTGTTCCCGTTGCCATAGCCTTCCTGGTTGAGCGCTCAAGTGGTAGAAATATGTTCTCAGTATTTGGCGGTGTTCCGGAGATTACCGTAGTGCGGGATGGGAAACTACGTTGCCAAGGGGCATTTTCGCACGCAATACTAGCTGGATGCTACTGGGTGTTGACCATGCCGTGGATGATCGGAGCAATGACGCGCGGACGCACATTGTTAGGCATCGCAGGGCTTCTGTCAGGTCTAATAGTCGTAGGTTCTTGCGCGTCGAGCACGCCAGTGTTGGCGTTGGGATTCATGGCCATTGGAATGACGTTGTATTTCGTGCGAGAACAAGTTCGGGCAATTCGCTGGACATTCTTCCTGGTATTGTGTGTGCTTCACCTTATCATGGAGAAGCCAATATGGCATTTGATCGCCCGCGTCAATGTGGTGGGCGGTTCGACAGGCTTTCATCGGTACAAGATAATGGACGCCACAATCGAAAACTTTCCAAAGTGGTGGCTGCTTGGGGAGACAAACCCCATGAGTTGGGGGGTATGGGAAATGCGCGATGTTACAAATCAATACATTCTAGAGGGATTACGCGGTGGGTTAGTAACGTTGCTACTTTTCATAGGAGTAATCGTGGCTGCATTTAGACTGGTAGGGAGGGCTCTTGCGACAGAGAAGGATTCCGTCGTTATTTGGAGCTTAGGGGCAACATTGTTCGTCCACGCGTCGATATTTTTCTCGATTTCGTATTTTGGCCAGTTGATGATGCTGTGGTATCTTACTCTTGCCTTAATAGGCAGTTTGCCCGATATACTGAGATTAGAGAAAACCACGAACAGTGGCCTAGAGAATCCTGTATGAAGCATAGTGCCGAACAATTATTTCGCATTGATGACGTCGATGGAGCTGTACTTTCGATCATCATCGTAAACTGGAATGCGAAGCCCGAGTTATGCGCCTGCCTGGGCTCACTAAATATGGAGGCTTGGGGTGCCGCCATAGAGGTGATCGTCGTTGATAACGCGTCATCCGACGATTCCGTGGCCGTAGTAAAAGCTTGCTTTCCTTATGTTCACGTATTGGAGAATTCCACAAACAGAGGATTCGCCGCTGCGAACAATCAAGGGATGAGACAGGCAACCGGAAGGTACATACTATTACTGAACCCAGATACCGAACTGCGAACGGACACGTTGGAGGCCACGCTGACATATCTAGGTCGGCACCCCGATGTGGCGATCGTCGGCTGCCGGTGCATTCGAGCCAACGGCGAGATTCAGTCAACCACCTTTCGTTACCCGAGGTTGTCCGATGTTTTCATAAACGTTTTTGTGCCTAATTCAGTGATGCGCCGGAGTAAACTATTGGGGCGCGCAAGGTACGTGGGCGTCGATCCGGGACGTGAGCGCAATGTTGAAGTGATCGCCGGTTGCTATATGTTTTTCCGGCGACAAGTGTACGACACGATAGGCGGTTTGGACGAGCGGTTTTTCATGTACGGGGAAGAGGTTGACTGGTGCTATCGAGCAAGTGCGGCCGGATTCGTGATTCGTTACGTCCCGCATATCGAAATAACGCACCTTGGCGGCGTAAGCGCCGCGCAATGTGCGGAGGAAATGAGCTTGGCAATGGCTCGAAGCCAACTTTTGCTCATCCAGAAGATCCGCGGGACATGTGCTGCCTACGTGGCAAACCAACTCATGTTGTGGCGTGACGTCACAAGAGTCACAGTCTATGGGCTTGTATCATGGCTGCCGTCGGTTCGGCGCCTTGTGGCGAAGGAAAATGTTTCAATTGCTCGAAAGCGCTTACCAGTATACGTAAGAGGGCTCGTTAAGGCAGATTGGACTAATGAATGAAAAGAATCTTGATCGCTCCGATTCGGGCCGCAGCTACAGGAGTGTTGTATCCAGCAGAGTTGTTCCTGCGAAAGGCATGTAGAACAACGGTTAGACCCTGCTTCATCATTGGGGCACCGCGATCCGGTACGACACTCTTCTTCGAGGCCCTTGTAACGCGCTATAATTTCGCATACTTTTCAAACTTTGCACACAGGCTTCCCTACACGCCGGTCGCCGCAACTATGATTGCAAGAAATGCAATTGCCCGGCGAACCAGTAGTTTCTCGAGTAAGTACGGGCATGTCGCGGGATGGGTGGCTCCAAATGAAGGTGGATGGATTTGGAATCGATGGATTCCAGAGCGGTGTCACCTGACTGAGCATGATCTTCACGGCAGGCGAGTAGGTGAAATGCAATCGACGGTGAGCGGTGTTGCTACAGCACTAAGATCGCCATTCGTCAGCAAAAACGTGATGCATAGTGTCCATATGCGGTTGCTAGATGCCGCCTTTCCTGGGTGCAAGTTCATTCACATAGTAAGAAACAAGGTAGATAATATTCGATCCTTGGTACGTCTCAGAGAGAGTGGTGCTAGACTGCGTCCGCCGGAGAACTGGGTGTCGGTGAAGCCCCTTGGGTGGGAGCGGTACGCTTACGAGCATTACGTCATTCAATGTAGTGCCCAAGCTTTCCTAACAGATAGAAACATAGAACTGGATCGCGAGATCATTGGTAAAGACCGAGTCTTTCAGGTGAAATATGAGGAATTCTGCAGGGACCCAAACCACGCAATGGACAATTTGCGAGATTTCTTGATAACGGGAGGTATAGTTGTTCAAGAGCGGATTAAACTTCCAAATTCATTTGTGATTTCTACTGGCCATAGACTCCCAAACGGGTATGAACAGCTAATTGAGCAGTTCGTAGTTGAACACACTTCTCTTCCTGGCTTGGAGGGAAAATAGACTCAACTCATTGCCAACCAGGGAAGATAAGTGTGAAAAATGACAATTATAGAGTAGTTCTTACAGGGCACGGGGTTGGGGAGCCGCCCGCCACCATTAGGAACCCAACGCGAGAAATGTGGATGTCCGAGGAACACTTTGTACGTATCCTTGATGCCTTAGCGCCGACTTCAGAACTGACGTTTGACGACGGATTCAAGTGTTGTTTGGAAATCGTTGTGCCATTACTAGTATCTCGAGGTATTAGGGCAACATTCTTCGTATCTTGGGGTCACGTTAACACGCCAGGCTACTTGTCCGAAGAAGACTTGCGCGAAATGTGCCGACTTGGGATGGAGATCGGCACTCACGGGATGTATCACCGTCCTTGGAAGAAGCTCAAAGGGATTACTCTAAGGGAAGAAATAATTGATGCGAAAAGCCAGCTAGAGGATGTCTTGGATAGGCCTATCACCAAAGCTGCATGCCCATTCGGGGCATATGATCGGAGATCGCTAAAGGCCTTGAAACGATCTGGAATCGAGAGCGTTTACACAAGTGATCGTGCGCTGTGGAGGTCGAAGTCCCCGATCATTCCACGTTATACAATCAGAAGCTCGGATACACACAAATATATTGAAGAAGTGATATCTGGAAAGCACGATGCGTCTATCTTGGGCAAAATTAAGATGTTTGCAAAGCGCTGTCTATAACAGGAGAGTAAAGTGGCGTCTAGTGTGACTTCGAACGTGTGGATGGAGCCTGTTGACCGGAAGAGTTGGGAAAGCAGCTTCGTAGGATTTTGTGACGCGAACTATCAGCAAACGTGGGCATACTTGGATGAACTAGCGAATAGGCGTGGGTGCAGTCATGAGGAATTTGCATTCTGGTCGAAGGGGGAATTGATTGGACTCGCGTCCGCACGTGTCTGGAAGTCGCCATTGTTTGGATTTGGAGTCGCTTACATCGCGGGTGCGCCAATTGTCAATCGATGTCAAGTGGGAGACTTGACTCGATTGAGCGACTGTTTGAGATGTTTAATTGAAGAGTACGTGGTAGGGAGAGGGTATTCCTTACGCGTGCTTCCTCCGCTTGGTGACTTGTCTTGGAATCAGGCTGCCAGCGAGAGCATGAGAAAACTAGGGATGATAGAAAGTCGCGGTAAGCGGCGATATCGGACCATATTGCTTGACCTGAATCGGTCGTTGGACGAGATTCGGCGCGGTTTGGCGCAAAAATGGCGGAACTGCCTAAACTCTGCGGAAAGGAGCGGACTCGGTGTTAGTTGGACTACTGATAACTGTGCGTTTGCCGAATTTCGAAGGCGGCACGACGAGTTCGTGTCGAAGAAGGGCTTTGCACTTGATCTCAATTCGGAGTTTTTCTGTGCGGCTAGAATGAAAGAAGAGAGCTCCCCAACGCTGGAAATCGCAATAGTAGAACTAGATAGTCAACCTGTCGCAATGCATTTAGGAAGCTACGTCGGTGATACAGCAACGTATTTGTTGGGTTTTTCCGAATCAGTTGCGCACTCGACGAAGGCGACATACTTGTTGCATTGGGAGGTTATAAAGAGGGCTCACGGTGCCGGACTAAAATGGTATGATTTGGGTGGGATTGACCCTGACGAAAACCCTGGGGTATTCAAGTTCAAGAGCGGTTTTGGAGGCAAAGAGGTTGTATCCTCAGGGCCCATGGATTTATACCCTGGACTATTAAGTCGTTGGGCGTTGAGGGCAATCGAGTCCGTTAGGCGCTGAAGAAAGTCATAATCAAAATTGGTGTGCCCAAGTGTGAATGAAATCGCTATCCATTCACGATTTCCTTCTTATGTAGAATGATCCGGGTGGCCGTTCAGTGGACAGTTCCGGCACAACTGCGCCAAGTTCGTTCGGATGGTGGTGAAAGAGGTAGTTCAGGGCTCCCACGACTTGCCAGGAGGCATTGTGGCTCAAAAAAGCCTCCAGAAGATACTGTTCATTCCAGAACCTGACGTCCCGAGCAATCCATTGTTCGGGGTAGTTCTTCGGAGAAAAGATGTCGTGGATATGCACGATTACACCAGGTTTCAGGCTGGGCAAGAGCTCTAAATACTCGAAGAGCACATCGCCTTGCGGTCGGATTATGTGGGAGGAGTCAATGAAGAGAATATCATCCTCGTCGAGTTCGAGGAAGAACTCTCCGCCAACGTGCTCGACTGGCTTCCGGATAAGCGTTACGCCAGACCCGTCCAGCCATGGGCTCTCAAACGGCTCGATGCATACGTGTTTGCAAGCGTAATCAGGGTCGTCCTCGCGGTTCATTTCGAGAGCGAGCCGCGCGACGATCGTGGAGTTCCCACTACCTATTTCGAAGATTCTCTTCGGCTTAACCGCCCGTATGATCTGGTACCAGTAATCCGCGTCGCCGTAGGAAAAAAGGGAGTTTTGATACGAGAAGGGGGGTATACCTTCCAGCCTTCTGCCTTCCAGTTCCGCCAGTTCTCCGAAATGGGTGAACTTGCCTAGCATCCTCAGCTGCCCATCAACATTCCAATCAATTCCAGGGAGGCTTCGATCTTTGGCATAGCCACCCGCCAACTCTCTGTGATCAAATTGGGGCTCGTAATAGTGGTTTACCAGGGGGAAGACCCCTAGCCTAAAGAGGGCGTTTTTGCACAGCGGTAGCCGATGGACGCCGATCCGGCGAAATAGTTTCATTGGAACTGCACCAGGAAGCAAAACCATTAGCAGGAGAACGTCCAAAATGGCGTAAAGCTTCGGGTGTCTATTCCTCATTAGCTGGCTCTACTCGCCTTGGCGGCGGATAATGGTCGGACCAATTGCGTAAGCGAAGTCCCCCTATTCTAAACATCTGACTCATCGGAGTAAAGGCCTCGTATCGAGTCTACAATCCCACGGTCGTAGGCGATTGTCCAGGATTCCCAGCCCCCAACGCCGCCTCCGCCTTTTTCTGCTTGAACAGCTCGACGCGGTCGGTCCATTCGCGGTTTCGGGGTTGTAGCTCGGCGGCTTTTTCCAGCGCCTGGATGGCGGCGTCGAGGTCGCCCCGGGCGGCGTGGACCTGGCCGAGGGTGTCGTGGTAGTTGGCGTTGTTGGGGTCGGCCTGGGTGATCTCCTGCGCGAGCTGGAGGGCCTGGTCGAGGTTCCTTTCGCTGGCGACATAGCGCATGGCGAGGTTGTTCTTGGCGACGTTGAGGGTGGGGTCAAGCTCGAGGGCGCGCCGGTAGTGTTCCTCCGCGGCCTCCGGGTTGCCGTCGCGTTCGGCGGTGACGCCGAGGGCGAAGATGGTGCGCCCGTCTACGTCGGGGCGGCTCGCCAGCGCCTGGATGAGGCCCTCGGCCTTTTGCTTGTGGCCCGCGTCGCTGGTCTTTGCGGCGAGCTCGTACCACGCCGACGCCAGGGCGAGGCGCTCTTCGATGGCGTCCTCGGGGATGAGCGGCGCGACCTGGTCCAGCCATTCCGCCGCGAGGGCGTTGTCGGGGAGGTCGAGGACGGCGAGCTGGATCCAGAGCATGCGCCAGGGGCTGGCCTTGTCGAGGCGCGGCTGGATGAGCTCCGCAGCCTCGGGGACGCGCCCGGCGTTGATGAGGGCGCGGGCCTGGCTGGCGAACATGGGGGAGAACTGGTTCGGGTCGCCGCCCTCGCGCGCGAGGTAGGGGCTGATGGTGTCGATGGCCTCGCTCGACCGGTCCAGGCGGATCTGCGCCGTCGCGATCATGAGGTCCGCCGCGTCCGGGTTGCCCGGGGCGCGCCGGCGCCATTCGCGTGCCGCGCCCAGCGCGTTCACCCAGTCCTCGTTCGCCGCGTGGGCCTCGGCGGCCAGCAGCGCCGGCTCGATTTCGTTCGGGAAGTCGCGCATCGACTGGCTGGCGAGGTCGGCGGCGTCCTTGTGCCGGTTGAGGGCGGCGTACAGGCGCACGAGCTGCATTTTGAGCGTGAGGAACGTGGGGTTCTGCTCGGCGAGCCTGCGGAACTCGATAGCGAGCGTCTCCTGGCCCGTGGCGGCGCTGTCGCGGACAACTTCCAGCGCGCGGAGGGCGCGGTCCAGGCTACCGGGCTGCTCGATGGCGGCGAGGATGAACGGCGACGCGATCGCGTTGTCCCGCAGGCCTTCCAGCAGGTCGACCTTTTCGTTCAGGGTCGCGAAGGCCTTTTCATTCGGACACGCCGCGTGCGCTTCGGGCAGGCGCGCGAGAGCGTCGTCGATTTTCCCGGCGCGGACGAGGTAGGCGAGGTTGCGCCGCCAGATAATCGGGTTGTCGTCATCGGCTTCCAGGGCCGCCTCATACCAGCGGCCCGCTTCCGCTGGATCGCCATAGAAGCGGTTGAATTCGGCCAGGATCATCTCCCGCACGCCGGCGGGTGTCTCCTCCAGGGCGTCGAGCCGCGCCAGGACCTCCCGGCCCTCGTCTCGACGGCCCTGGGAGGCCAGCAGATCAGCCGTGAACTCGATCACGCTGGCGTTCGGTTCCTCCTCCAGCACGCGCCGGCAGATGGCCTCGGCGTTGTCATACTGGCCGGCGCGGCGGTAGAGCTGCGCAAGCAGCATGTCGCGTGGAGCCTCGCGTTCTTCTTCCGGGTGCAGCTGTAGAAGCACATCGATCGCGCGCTGCACGTTGCCCTGGCGCGCGAGCAGCGCGGCGGCGCGGCGGCGGTCGGCGGGCTGTGCGGTCGGCGTGTTCAAGACATGGTCCAAGTGGATGGAAGCTTGATTGCCCCGCCCGCTGTCGCCGTAGAGGCGCGCCAGCTCGAAGCGCACGGCGGCGGAATCGGGCGCGATTTCCACGGCCTGTTCCAAACGGTCGATGGCGCCCTGGGCATTGTTCAGGCGCTCCAGGGCGGTGGCCAGCAGGGTGTAGCGCTGGGCCTCCGGGAGGGAGGTGCGCAGGGTGTCGTTCACCAGCGCCGCCGCTTCCGCCGCCGCCTTCTGCGACGTATCGGTCAAGAGCAGCCAGCGCGCCCGTGCGACGCGCCAGGTGACCGCGCCTTCGCCTGTGATGGTCTTGAGCTTCTCGATAACCCGGTCGATCAGCGCCGTGTCGTCCCAGGCGCGCCGGGAATCGAGAATCCGCTGGAGCACCGCGGCGTTGTTCATGTCTTCATCCACCACGGCGGCCCACGCGGCGGTTGCGTCCGGCGAGCCGGCGGCGTCGAGGTACTGGGCGGTCATGAGCTTCCACTGGGGATTGTCCGGCGTTTCGGCGGCGGCTTCGTCGAGTAATCGCCGCCCGGCGTCGGCATCGCCGCTCCGAAGCGCCGATAGGGCTTGCGCGAGCACGGTGGCCGGCGTCTGTCCGACGGAGGCGCCGATGGCGTCGAAACAGGCCTGCGCCAGGCCGAGGCCGTGCGTATCGCTTGTTTGCGCCAGCTTGAGCAGCGTGGCCTCGGGCAGGGGCTGGAGCGCGTCGAGCGCCGCCTGGAGCTTGCTTGTCGCGGTTGCGGTGTCGCCCTGGCGCGCGTACAGCTCCACCACCAGCGGCAGTGTGCGCGGCTCGTTCGGACTCGCCTGCTGCACCTGCTCCGCGAGGGCCAGGAGCTGGCCAATCCGATCCTCGGGCAATGCGTCGATGTTCGACCCGATGATCTCCGCAGAGGCCGCCGCCACGCTCACATTTTGCGGCGCCCTGCGCATCGCCTCCTGTACCAGGCTGACCGCCTCCCCATGCCGCCCGATGCTAGCGAGCAGCCCCGCCCCCCGGAGAATGGGATCGATCCATGCCGGCGCCGCGCGGACCGCGTTCTGCCAGGCGACGATGGCCTGCTCCCGCTCGCCGAGTTGTTCGTAGGCGAGCCCCTGGAAGTAATGGAAATAAGGATTGCCCGGCTCGGCCTCCACAGCCTCCGAGCAAATTTGCACCACCTCCTGCGGCGATCCGGCGCCGCCCAGCCACACCGCCCGGAGAAGCGGGGCCCAGGCATCCGCCACGGTATCGTCCGAGCGCGCATCCAGTTCCGCGGCGATGGTTTCAAGCTCCGCAGTGTTGTTCTCGCGCCCGAGGGCCATCCCCCGGATCGCCAGCAACGTCGAATCCAGCTCCGCATAGGGCTTTTCGCCCGTCTGGGCGAGGACCTCGGCAATGTTGCCGGACTCGAAGAGCCGCTGGCAGTAAAGCTGGCGCAACTGGACGTTATCGGAGCCGGGCGCGGTCCGCGCGAGCAGCCCCAGCGAGTCATCGTAAAGCCCGAATCGATTCAGCAGATTGACCGTTACCGGAACATCGTCCGAGCCGGCCTCGACGGACTGTGCGGCTTCCCTGGCGAATTCACGGGCGCGGCCGTTGTCCCCCGCGAGTTGGTGCGCCACCGCCTGCACCAGCTGATACTTGGTGGTTCCCGGTTGGAGGCCCGGCTGGTTCCCGGCGTAAGCGAGCATCTCCGCGTCTGGGGCGGAGGCGTTCTCCATAAGCGCGAGCACCAGGAAGTGGTTGTCCGTGTTCTCCGGCGCGACTTCCGCGATCCGGCGGGCGCGCGCCAGGGCCTCGTCGAAGCGGCGGAGCATGGCCAGGGCGCGTGCTTCCGCGCCAAGCGCCCGGACATCGCCCGGGTCGCGCTCAAGGACCTTCTGCGCCAGGTCAAGCGTCTCCTGGCCGTATCCCGCGAGCACGTAAAGGTCGAGCAGTTCGTGCTGCGCCTTCGTGTAATTCGGATCGATCTCCAGCACCTGCAACAGGAGCGCTATCGACTGCGAAATGTGCCTCGCGTTGGGCAGAGGAATGTTCAAACGCGCGTGCGCGTACTCATAGAGCGCCTCGGCATCCTCCTTCTGACCGAATCGCTGGAGATAGGAGCCGAGACTATGCAACGCATCGCGATGGTTGCCGGCCTGGGCCGCTTCCATACCGCGCTCCCGGTTGGCCAGCGCGCGCTGGTCCAGGAATTGCTGGCGGAAAAATACCGCGCCACCGCCACCCGCGACTATTACTACGAGGAGGGTGACCAGGATGATGATGCGGTGTTTTCTGCGCATGAGCGATGTCTCCTTCGGGCCTGAGCCGCTGTGCTTCCGGGTCCGGGCCGTCAATTCCGCGCGCGGACCGCATTCCCCCGAGCCGATTTCAATCGGCGTTGGCTGCAAAAGTTCATACGATTGGGAGGGCGTTGCAAACGCCGCTTCCCGCGATGTCCTGGTTAATTGAAACTACGCAATGGATTCCCGCATCCCTGCACAGGGCCATCGCGATGCCTTTGTTCCTTTGTTCGCGCCGAACGCACATACGCCATGCCGGCGACCGGAGCGCGTGGCGCAATGGCGCTGGCGGCCCCGCCATCTCCCATTTGAGCTTCACCCTCCGCGCCGCAATCAAACGGGCGCGCCGGCCTCGGAGAAGACCGCCGGGTGCATCGTGGAGAGCCACACCGACTGCGGAAGCGGCCCGTACCGGGCAACTGTCTCCAGAAGTTCATTCATATTCGCGGCGATGGGTTCCTCGTGCTCATGTTCATGCGGATGCGCTTCCCGCTTGCCGCCGGAGACGGTGGAAGACGAATATCGAGAGCGTTCGATGTCGAGCGCGTCCGCGCGATTGAACACCAGGCCGACCACGGGCACGTGAAGTTCCTGCAGGTACTGCAGGGCCCGCTGTATATCGCCGCCCTGGTCCCCGCGCGACGCCACCATGATGACGCCGTCCGCGCACGTCGCCATGATCGTGGCGTCCGTCGGCCCGGGGACGGGACCGGCGTCAATGAGGATTACGTCGAAGGAGGCGCGCAGTTCGTCCAGCATGCGGCGCACCACAATGGGCGACATGGCGTGCGTCCGGGCGCCGTTGCGCCGGGAGGCCGGAAGAATACTCAAGTGGGGCACGCCCACATCCGCCAGACAGTTCTCCACCGGTTCCCCGGCCAGCGCGTCTCCCAGCCCAAGCCCGGCGTCCTTCTGCATGGAGAGGCCCTCCTCCAGATCCTGCTCGCTGATATAACCCAGCTCCAGAAGGGCATGGCCGATGGGGCGGCCGGAGCCCCGGGCCATCTCAAGCGCGTGGCGCGACTCCTCCTCGGTAATCACTTCGTACTTGCGGAGCACGTGGCCGAGTTTGCGCCGGGCCGTCGCGCCGGTGCGGCGGGTAAGGCCCGTACCAACCACATCCCCATCGATAATCAGCGTCCGCGCGCCGGCCGAGGCAAAGGAGAGCCCGAGTGACAGGGCGAAACTGGTTTTGCCGGCGCCGCTGTTGGACGCCGTGATGGTCAGGGCCAGGGGCTCGTGCGGCGGCATGTGGGCATGTAGAATCGTCCGGATCTGATGGACGCACTGGGCGGCGGAAAAGGCCTCCAGGGGATTTCCGATCGCGTCCGGCAGGAGCGGCAGCGCGCCGAGAAGCCTGGGCCGGATATCCTGCGCGTCTTCGATGTCGCGCAGGCGGGAATTGAGGAATCCGAGCGCCAGAACGAGCGCGACGCCTATGCCGCCCCCGGCCAGACCGCCCAGAATAGTGAACTGGGTCCGGCGCTTTGCGTTCGACGGCCCGGACGGCGGCTCCGCTTCACTCAAAACCGTGATGCGGCCCCCCAACGCGGCGGTGGACTCGAGGCTGAGCGCTTCGATTCGGGAGTTCGTGAGGCTCAGGCTCTCCTGAAGCCGGGCCAGATTGCTGCGAAGCTCACGTAACCTGAGATTCTTTCGCCCGATATCGAGTGTCCTGGTTTGCGCCTCGTCGTACATGCTTTGAAGCCGGTCCACGCGCGCGCGCAACTGATCGGCGGTCATGGCCGGAAGAAAATTCTCGTCGGCGCCGGCCGCGCCGGGCCCCCACAATATCGGGTTCTCCCGGTACGTCTGGGCGTACGATTCGATTTCGGCGTCCTGCAACTTGAGCGACTCTTTCGCGAGCCGGTACTCCGGGCGCGACTCCGGACGCCGCATCGTGGCCTCGAACGCATCGATCTCCCGCTGGATCCGCTTCTTCTCGTCGAGCAGGCTCTGCATCCGGCGGTCGCGCAGCGCTATTTCGTCAATGGTCAGCTTGGTGTGGTCCAGCGCGTCGGATTCGACGGGCTCCTGAGTCCCCGAACCGAACGCACTCAACTGAAGCTTGGCGGCTTCCAATTCCGACTGCAACGTCTGCACATTGTTCACTTCAAACGCGTGGGCCGCCGTGAGATCGTCGGATCCGAATTCGTGGGCGACCTCGAGTATTTGTGCGTCCAGTCCGTCGATCTGATTGTTCAACGAGCGGGCGCGTTCTTCCAGGAGTTGCAGGCGCTGATTCTCCCGGGCCTGGTCGGTTTCGCCATATATCGTCGTATAGGAGTCCACCACGGCCTTGGTGGCCGCGCGCGCGCGCGCCGGATCCCCATCGGTAAAGCTGACTTGGATAAGCTGGCTGCCCCGCGGTTGGACCACCTTCAGATTTTCCATGAAGTCCGTAAAGGCCTCCACGGAGTACTCGCCGCCCACCGACCGCCAGGTTGTGGTCTGCATGGCCATCTCGACGACCCGGCGGCTGGTAATGAGCGCCACCTGCGTATTCAGGAACGAGTCGAACATGGGCATCATGCTGTTCTGGTCGCTCTCGTACAGGATCTTCGGCAGCACGGGCGCAATCCGAATGGTGGAATTGCTCGTATACTCCAGCGGGAGCGCGAAGTAGCCGATGGCCGCGCCGCCCGGGCCGAGAATGCAGGCGAGAACGATCGCAATGAGATACCGGCCGCGCAACAGCTTGTGCACGAGCAGGAGCGGGTTCTCCGCCGGTTTGGGCCCTTCCATAGGGTGGGTCGGGCGCGGGGCGCCGGGATCGGCGGGCGCGGGAATCAATTCTCGGCTCATGAGGGAATTCCTGCCTGTACGGCGGCGAGCCAGGGGGCGGCCGCCTGGTAAAGCATTTCGTAGGTCTCGCGGCGCTCTTCTTCCGGCAGCCCGGCGGTCACGATGAACTGGACACTCGCGCCGCCGTAAAAGGTGAAGCGCCGATCGCGCGCCATGCCGTCCAGCAGGTTCATGTCCGGCCCGATTCGGCCGTCGGGCAGCACGGTAAAATGCAGGACTTCGAGCGAGCTCGACTGCTGGAGCAGGTCGTACGCGAAGACATACTCGGTAGCTGACTGTTCGCCGTCCGCTGAAGCGAAGGACTGTGGCGAAGCCGAAAGCTGGCTCCAGCCCTGAGACGGGTAGCAAACCGGCGGATAGTGCCCGAGCAAGCTTCTCGCATCCGCGCACTGCACCAGCAGCAGCGTCGCCGTGTCGCCGGTGATCAGGTGCCGGAAAACGCGGCTCACGGTGCTGTTCGCATCCAGGATTCGAAGCGCCTCCTGGCGGATTTCGGTATCCGTGCCCACCCAGTTCCCGACGTTATAAGGGATTTGCTCCACAGCCGCGCGGATGCTTTCGTGATAGGCGTCCACGCCCGCGGGAACACGGTGCCGCGCGGCGTTGCCAGCCGCAACGCCCGCCAGCAGAGCGCATGTCACCACGGGGGCAACCAGCTTAATCATGAAATCCTCCAGTACTTCGAATGCCCGCGCCCGGCCAACCGGTTCATGTCCGGCCGGAGCGCGCCGCGCCACCCGCCGGGGCTGCCATTGGGTCGAGCCGGCGTCATGTTTGAGAGTGTTTCGGCGCCACAAGGGGCGCCGCCGAAATGTCGTCTTTCGCCTCGGGATCTTCGCGCAGCGCCCACGTGAACAGGGCGTTGACGCCGATTAGTCCGAACAGCGCCACGGGCATCATCGCCCAGCCCATGAAGTCGTGAAAGGCCTCCGCTGTTTCCATGCTGGCGTAGCCGTAGAGATAGACCGTGGGCACGAGCCGCACCACATTGACGATGATCGCCACCACCGGGCTGGCCATCAATATCAAGAGGCGCGTTCCGGGGCGGAGTTCCGCGGAGAACGCATAAAAAAAACACACGAGCGCCAGCGCAAACACCATGCGTATGCCGTTGCAGGCCTCCGCGATGCCCACCGAGACGCCGTTCACGATCAAGACCTTGCCGCTCAGCGTTACCGGTTCACCGACCGTCTGCAATAAGTAGGCGGTCATTTGGGCGGTGATCGTCTGCATGGGCGGCGCGATTTGCGCGCGCACTATGGCCGGCACCGGGATCAGGAACAGAAGCACCACAAACGCGGGCCAGAGCCGGTACAACGCCTGGCGACCGATCACCGACGTGATACACCCCACGGCAATCAGGATCGCGCCAAAGTGCCAGATGCTCTGGTAAAGCTGCACATCGCCAAACCCGTAGAGAAACCAGCCAATAATTACCATCACGGGGCCGAGCCACGTGCCGGTACGCCGCGCGCCCGCGACATAGTCGCGCCGGATCCACGCGAGCCAGATCGCGGCCGGGATAGCGAGCAGGACATGGCTCGATTCCTCGTCCCGCATCCCGAGCCGGTGAATGTCCAGCCACGCATCGGAGGCGACCCAGACGCCCGCCGCGGCGAGCAGCGCCGCCATCGCCAGGATGGGCTTTTTCCAGTATCCACTGATCCCTGCCGAACCAGCCCCTCCCGCGGACGGTTCTGCTACGTTCACTGCCGCTGCTTCCTCCTGTTTAACCGCTTCAATCGCCTCCGGTTCCCGGAAACGAAGGCCCGCGTCCTTCAAAGTGCTCACCACCGCGGCGGCCTTGGCCGCCCACGTTTCGCCGGCAACCCGCGCCCGCAATACCGCCGCGTCGGGCGGCGATTCCAGCGCGGCGCGCACCGCTCCGGCGAACTCCGCCGGCGTCTCGGCAACCGACACGTACTCATTATACCGCATAAGTTCGTCAAATGGGGTGCTGACCACCGGACGCCCCACCGCCAGGTACTCCTTCAGCTTCACCGGGTTGCACGCCTTGATCCACGGGCTGCGGTTCCACGGCATGATCAGCACGTCACACGCCGCCATGTAGGCGGAGACTTCCTCGTACGGCTTGCGCCCGAGCAGGTGCACGTTCTCCAGCGCGCACCAGCCTTCCGGCAGGGAGCACCCGCCGACCAGCACAAAGGAACATTCCGGCATTGAGCGCGCGACCTCGAGAAAAAGTTCCGGGTCGAAGGTATGCCTGTCAATCCCGCCCACAAACCCGACTCGGGGGTGGGGGATGGAACGCACATCCTCGGGCTCCGGCCCGCCGGCGGCATTCGAGAAGGTATCGTAGTCCACGCCGTGGTCCACGAAGCCCGCGCGCAAGCATTCGTCGCGCTCGTCCTCAAAGACGCTCGTGGAACAGAAAACCGTCAAGTCCGCCTGGCTCTTCAGGGAAAGGTCGTAGGCGCGAATGCGCTCGGTGTTAACACCGGGGTAGTGTTCGAATCTGTCGGTGCGCTGATAGACCACGGCGGCCGCGGGCAGCCGCTCGATGACTTCGGCAGCGGGTGGGCAGGCGGCCCAGATCAGTGGATTGTTGATTCCCATCCAGGCAGCCGAATCTTGAACTTGTTCAATCAAATGGCGCTGCGCCCATGTTGATTGGTGAAACTTCGGTACCGAGACCGGACTCAGTACGCCGAAATTGGGGCGAATCAATTGCAACCCGCGCGACCAGCTCCGCAACTTCCGGGCGACTCGACCGAAAAAGACCCTTCCTTCTCCCACGGACGGCGTTCGCATCCCTATGGAATTCACGTAGAGCACTGGCATGTGCCGGCTCAACTCGCGCATCATCTGTATGTCGTAGTGTCCGCGGTTGTGGTACCACCAGTCCACACCACCGAAGCAAATGACCCCATCGATTGGGCGGGTCGCGCTTGGGTTATCAAGAAACTCGCCGATTGCATCACAAAGTTCACCGGTTGCGTATGGGGAGATCTGATGGCGGGCCTTGATGTCCGTCAGGCAGGTGTCCAGCCGCGCAGCCAGTTCGGATTCGTCCCAGGCAACGCTTACCAGATCCAGATGCTGCAGCTGTTTGGCCGTCGCTACCTGGTGATCGTTTCGCGTTTCCAGCAAGTCGCCCCGCCGCGGCATGACCAGGATCGGCCGTCCAGCCTGAAGCGACGTAATAATTGTCCCCATACCGGCATGGGCAACCACGACATCGGAGGATTGAACCAGCGTACGGAGCTGATCGGGAGTCACGAACTTGTCCCAGCGGATGTGCCGGGGTTCGTAATCCGTTTCGCCAATCTGAGCGTATACGTAGGCCTGTGTATTCCTGCCTGCCCATTCATCCACAGCCCTGATCAGGCGGTCGAACGGCATCTGGGCGCCCACAGTAACAAAAATCACAGCACGGCTCCCTTGCAGCGAAGGCCGATCTTGTCCACCGCCAGGTGAGGCCATTGCGTCAGCCACAGATCGGCGTACGGGCCGACCTGCGAACCCGAGCGCGACATGCGCTCCACGTTGGCGACGCTGTCGAGCCAGATCGTCTTCGCGCCGAGCATCTTGGCAATGCGCAGCGCGAAATAGCCGGGGGCGGCGCCCGTGGATATCACGATTTCAGGCCGTTCCATCAGCACGATATATAAGATCTGAAGCGCCTGGCGAACGAGTTTAAGCTTGTTCCAAGCCGTGGCGTCCACGATCGTGTACAGCTTCAAGCCCTTGATATCGCACGCGTACGCGGCGTTGACCGTTACAAACGTCACATCGTGCTTCTCGAGCAGGTGGAACAGCCTCATCAACTGAACCCAATGGCCTCCGCCCGACGATACAGCCAGCACCTTCCGCCTGACTTTGCGTCTTTCCACTTCGCAAACCCCTCGGTAATGAACGAAGCACAACGTTTGGGCCGTCGAACGGCCCACGCGCCTGAACTCCCCTTCGCACCGGGAGACACGCGCTATCGCGTTTCATTCGTTGTTGGTTCGTACTGACCTACGTCGCCCATCCCAGAAGACATCATGTAGATGCAGGTTTTGTGCCAGAACATAGTGCCTGAAATTCAACAACTTAGACAACAAATTCGCACATAAGAATCAAGAAAGAACAAGGAGTACTCAAAAAAGAACAATAAGTTTCAACACTTCGAAATCCGACACAACGCCCTATTCGCATCGAGATATGCTTCGGACCGACCGCCATGTGTCGGCGCGTGCGTCATGCTCCGACTTCCCACTGTAACCAGCAAGTCTCGGAACATCTCCATAGATTCTACATGAATGCGGGCTCTTGTCAAGTCTTCATCCGAGCCCGTATCCAATTACAACACATAATCTTAACGAAACGCGATGTGGCGCGCCGTCACGGCGGAAGTAGCCAGGACTGCCAGACTCGCCGTAAGCACATCGCCCCAGAATACGCGCAGTCCGGATCGGACTTCCTTCGCGAGCCGACACCCCGCGGGTTCCGGAGCGCGCCCCTCAAGTTCCTCTCGCGTCAGAAAGTTATCGCCATTGGCGTCGAGCGCCTGGAATTGCGCCTGGGTCAGATTCGGGATCGCATTACGGGCTTCGCCGAAGCTTAGCCGGCCATCGGCGTCGCTATCGATGGTCTCAAACGCGTCCAGCAGCACCTGCGCGGGATTAACGGGCTCGCCCTCGCCCTCACCCTCACCCTCACCCTCGCCCTCGCCCTCGCCCTCGCCCTCGCCCTCGCCCTCACCCTCACCCTCACCCTCACCCTCACCCTCACCCTCACCCTCACCCTCACCCTCACCCTCACCCTCACCCTCACCCTCACCCTCACCCTCACCCTCACCCTCACCCTCACCCTCGCCCTCGCCCTCGCCTTCGCCTTCAGCCCCGCCCGACCCGGCGGTGATATAACCCCGTCGGACGATGGTGTCGCTGCTGCCCGGGGCGGTGACACTCAGAGAGACGTCAAAGCGACCGTCTCGTGTGTAAACATGAGTTGGGTTGGCTTCAAAGCTCGTGGCGCCGTCGCCGAAGTTCCAGAACCAGGTTTGCACCGTAGCGCCTTCCACCGTTGAAGCATCACTGAAGTGCACGGTCAATGGAACCGGCCCACTGGTTATACTTGCGGTGAAGTCGGCCACAAGGATGATCTCACCTTCACCTTCCCCTTCCCCTTCCCCTTCACCTTCTCCTTCCCCTTCACCTTCCCCTTCACCTTCCCCTTCTCCTTCTCCTTCCCCTTCTCCTTCCCCTTCTCCTTCTCCTTCTCCTTCTCCTTCTCCTTCTCCTTCTCCTTCTCCTTCCCCTTCCCCTTCCCCTTCGCCCTCGCCCTCGCCCTCGCCCTCGCCCTCGCCCTCGCCGCCACCATCGTCGGTCACGATAAGCCAGACTTCCGCCAGTTGACAGCCGCGTCCGCTTACCAGGTCCCACTGCAACTCCAGTTCCCCGTCGGCGGTAGCGGCCATGGGAATGTCATACTCGCGCGGGGGGTAAATCTGGGTACCCACGGGGCCGTGGATTTCCATTCCATCGGCGCTCAAGGTCATGGTGGGGTTGAAGCGTCCCGCGTAGGTCGCCTTGACGCGGTATTGAGCGTTGGGATTCAGGCCGGTATAGCGCATTATCAGCGGTTCCCCGTACAGCGTGTACGCCTGATCCTGCCAGGACAGCCGCCCTCCGCCGCGGGTAGCGCTCGTGATGTCCAGGTTGTGCCAGGTGAACTCCTGCCCGGGAGACTGAACGTGCCCGGGGTCCTGTTCCCACGTGAGCGGGCGCACGAGGCGGGGCGCGCGGTCAATTGTGCCGAGGTCGTCGTAGAATCCGCCGGGGCCCGGCTCTTCCCAGTGTACGATCTCGTGAATTCGCGCGAGTTTTTCGTCCTCGCTCGCCATCGCCGCAATACTTTCAAACTGGTTCAATAAGAAGGGCCGGTCATTCGTCGGGTGGTCCAGCGTGTCCAGAATCGCGCCCCGTTCCGGGTTTCGCGCCAGGTACGGCGCATTCACGCTGGGCTGAAAACCGATATCAACCCACAAGCCATCGCACAAGGCAACGATCCGGTTGCGCAGCGCCTGCAATTCGGCGGGGAGCGTGTCGGCCTGCGCCAGCGCGGAGGCGGCGTTCGCCATGGCGTTGGCCGCGCCCGTGGCGGCGGCCTGGGCCAGGGCGGCGTAGGCCTCGGCCTCGTAGTCCGCTTCCAAAAGCGCCCGCTCGCGGATGTACGCATCGTAGTACGCGCGCACGAGGTTCAATTTCCAGCGCCAGTTCGATTCCAATCCGGGGTGGTCGGCTTCCAGGGCCTGCCACGCGGCCAGCGTACCATCGACTCCGGTGTTCGTGAGCACGGGGAGCGTCCAGTTCTCTTCCAGTGCGAGGATGCCGGCCGTCGCTTCTTCCGCCACGCCCGGGCTGAAGAAGAAGCGGGTATACTCCTCCATCATGGCCTCTACAGACATCGAACTATCCCAGCCGCGCATACTCCAGACATGCTTGTTCACATCGTCGTGGATGCCATCGGAATACGCGATAAACCCGATCGTGCTGGGCGCGTGTTGGTTGTGGATATGCGCGGTGTCCGCCGGCCGCGGATTGATCGCTTCGCGCCCGAGCAGGTGGGCGAAGGCGCGGTCAAAATCGCGCTGGGGGAACTGGCACCGCACGTTGTGCGTAATGTCGGGATAGTGGCGAATGGGGTACTGGTTCGGGGTGCGGTCGCGCGCTTCCTGAATCGTGTGCTTCGTCCACGGGCCGTAGACCACGCCCGTGAGCCAGCTGGGCATTTCGTTTTGGAGATATGCGAAGAATTCGTCGTTCTCCTCGTGTTCGAAACCCTGGTTGGAGACCCAAAGCTCCGCCCCGGGGAAATAAGATCGCAGGAGCGTCCCAAGCTGCGCCAGGTAGTTCATCACGTCGCCGGGCGCATTGCTGCCGGGGTCGCCGCCCGGCACAAAAATGGCATCGAGCCGCGGCAGTTGCTGAAAGAGCGCCTCGCTCGCCGCAAGATTTGACGCCGTGGCGCTGGGGACGATCCCTTCGATCGGCGTCCAGATCCAGTAGTCGATATCATACTCCGCGCAGATCTCGCTGATGTTAACGTGCATTTCCTCCGAACTGGGCGGAAAATGCGGGCTGCCATCTCCGGAAAACACGTTCTCAATCGCATTGGTTCCGAAAATGACCAATTCCCGGATGAACTGTGCGTACGTGTCGCGGTCCCAGGCGTCGTAGGCGTTGGCGGTATGCCGGTAGCCGAGTTGGTGGCCCCGGAGCGGGTAGTCCGGGATGGAATCGATCGCAGGCGCGGCGGGAAGCGTCGCGCTGCCCGGGCCCCATTCCATCAGGCGCAGGAGCTTGCCCGCCCCATAGAGCGCGCCGTGCGGATCGTGGCCAACAATCCAGATCGTCGTGCGGTCGCCTTGCACCTCCGAGAAGATGCGGAAACTGTCCGGCGCCGGCGCCGAGAGGAGGCCGGTCAGGTCTCGGGTGGTGATGGCGATCGACAGGCCATCGACCGGCACGCTTGTCGCCAGCGGGAGCGAAAGCCCCGTTCGTTTCTCGATCTCCTCGGCGAGTACGATGGCCGCCTTCGATTCCGCGGCGGGCCGCGTGCCCGCGTTCGTGACAATCGTGGCGCCCGACAGGTCGATGCTTCCGTTGGCGGGCGCGCTGGCGCCGCCAACGACAATGAAATCCTCTTTCGTGACCGAATAGTCCACGCCGCCCACGGTGACGGTCAGGGAAACGTCGTAGCGCCCCGGAGCGCTGTAGGCATGGCTCGGCTCGACGGCGACGTCCGTGGCGCCGTCACCAAAATCCCACACCCGCGCGGTAATTTCGCCCCCGCCCGCATCCGTCTGATCGGAAAACGTGACCGGTAAACCATCGATCGTGAGCGTGACGTCGGCGGAAAAATCAGCCGTGACCTGCGCGGGCGCAAGCCCCGCAGTTCCGGCCAGGAGCAGAAGGGCGCTTGCCAGATATCGCATCATTTACATCTCCCCGGGAGCGGCGCGAACGCCCCTCTCCCCATGTTCCTCCACCGCACGAATGGCGGCGAATGTTCCCCCGTGGCCCTACGCGCGACCGGTCCCTCGCTGACGCGAAATCTCTTCATCCGGTTGGCGCATGAACAGCTACCCCTATCGTAGCAACAACAGCCTGGTCTGGCAATGAAAAAGTCGGCTCATCCGGTTTGAAGGTACATCGGCAACGATGGCGGCAAATATGGGTAGTTTGCTCGGTTCTCTTTTCCGGACGGCGATGCTATGAGCGTATACAAGATTCCTTGGACCTTGTCTGTAGCGCAGACGGTATACTCGGTAGAAGAACTGGATGCCAACGCATTCTTTCGGCCCGAAGGGCCAACGGAGTTCTCAGCCCCGGGCAACGCCCGGGGATTGAGCGGCGGGTTTCTTATACGCCCTGAAAGGGCAGCGCAGTTGAACTTCAGAAACGCTGGACTGGCTCACCACTGCGCTGCCCTTTCAGGGCGGGGAAGGTGGCGCCCCCGTATTCCCCGGGCGTTGCCCGGGGCTGGGAGCTGCACTGGCCCTTCGGGCCGAAAGAGCAGTCGATACGATTACTCCGACAAAGGCCCCAACCAGCATACATGGGCGGTTCCAGATAATTCGGGCACGGAGAAACGCCTGTGAATAATCCCGTACGCTCAAACCGGATGAGCCAAAAAGTCGCGCGGAAGATCGGATTGGGGCGGGGTTTAGCAGTATACACACGACGGACTCGCTTGGAGGTCGCTTCCCCATCTGGTATCATGTCAGGGGCCGGTGCAGGCAGCATGTGGCCAGAATTGCCGCATGACAGGTGCGCGACCGGCGTCCCGGGCGCGCCAATGCCATTCGTTGTAGAGGTATCCCATGAATCGAATCGTGTCCGCCATTCCCGTGGCGTTTGGACTCACCGCGGCTGCGTTCGCGGCCGCGGAAGATCCCATCCCCTTCGAAACCGCCGTGCGCCCGCTGATTGTGGAGTATTGCACCGATTGCCACGACGAAGTCCTTTCCCGGGGCGATTTGAACCTGGATCGTTTCCAGACGCGGGACCAGGCCATCGAGTCGCTCGCGCTCTGGCAGCGGGCCGGAATGCGCGTTCAGAACAAGGAGATGCCGCCGCGCAATAAGAAAAAGCAGCCCACGGACGAGGAGCGCGCCCTGATCCTGGAATGGATCGGCACGCTGCAGGTCAACGAGGCGGACTGCAACCAGATCGCGAACGAGGAATCGACGGCCTGGTACCGGGGCGACGTGATGAGCCGCCGGCTGAACCGGCTGGAATATGAGAACACCCTGCGTGACTTGCTCGGGGTGGATTTGGCCGTCGCCGACATGTTCCCCGCCGACGGGGCGGGCGGCGAGGGCTTCGACAACAACGGCGGAGCGCTGTTCCTCTCGTCCATACAGATGGAGAAGTACCTGGCGGCGGCCGATCTGGCGATAGAGACCGCGCTGCCCCCGCGCACCGACAACCTGACGTGCGCCGTCGAGTGGACCGGCGCAACGGGCGTCGATCCAGCCGCCGACGCGCGGTATGCCGCCCTGATCCCCGAGGCGGGCGAGCGCGGCGCGGTCGGCCGGGATGCGGCGGAGCGGGTAATTGAGGCATTCGCGGCGCGCGCCTGGCGCAAACCGCCGGATCCACAGGCGCTGGAGCGGCTCCTGACCGCCTACGACACCGCCGCGGATCGCGGCGATTCCTTCACGGAGGCCGTTAAGTTTGCGATGAAGGGCGCGCTCGTCTCGCCGCGTTTCCTGTTTCTCGCGGAGCCGCAGCCGGAGAAGAAGGGCAACTACCCCCTGGGCGACTACGAGCTGGCCTCGCGCCTGTCCTATTTCCTGTGGTCCAGCATGCCCGATGCCGAACTCTTCGCGTTCGCGGCGGAAGGGCGCCTGCAGGACCCCAACGTGCTTCAGGGGCAGGTGCGGCGGATGCTCCGCGACCCGAAGGCCTCCGCGTTGGGCCGTTCCTTCGCGGGGCAGTGGCTCGGCATTACGCAGCTCGCCGAGACCGCGAAGCCCGACGCGGGGCGCTTCCCCGAGTTCAGCGACGACCTGAAGGCCGCGATGCAGGCCGAAGCCTACACCTATTTCACGGAACTCGTGCGCGAGGACCGGAGCCTGCTTGAACTCATCGATTCGGACTACCAGTACGTGAACACGTCCCTGGCCCGCCTCTACGGCATCGACGGCATCGAGAGCGACACGCTCCAGCGCGTGCAGGTGGCCGATGCCCGCCGCGGCGGCGTGCTGGGCATGGCCGCCGTCCTGACGGCCACCTCCCACCCCCTGCGCACCAGCCCGGTGCTGCGCGGCAAGTGGGTGATGGAGCAGATCCTGGGGGCGCACGTGCCGCCGCCCCCGCCGGACGCGGGCGCCCTTCCCGAGGATGACAAACACCCCGAGGGGCTGACCTTCCGCCAGCAGCTGGAAATCCACCGGGAAAAAGCCGAATGCGCCAGCTGCCACAGCAGGATGGATCCGCTGGGTTTCGGCCTGGAGAATTTCGATCCCATTGGACGCTGGCGCGACACCCAGGCGGATCAGCCGATTGACGCCTCCGGCGTTCTGCCCTCGGGCGAAGCCTTCAATGGCCCGGTGGAGTTGAAGGGTATCCTCATGCGGCAGAAGGATGAGTTCGCGCGGAATCTGACCCGGAAAATGCTGGGCTACGCGCTCGCCCGCGACCTGAACCGGTACGACAAATGCGTGATCGACGATTGCATGGAGGCGCTGAAGGAGAACGATTACCGCCCGAGCGTGCTTTTCACCGAAATCGTGTTGAGCTATCCCTTCCGGCACCGGTATAGCGCCGGTCAGTCGTGAGGGGAGATGGACCGAGTGGACGGGTTGGAGATAGCGGACGGCCGATTTCCACGCGGTCCACATCGTCCATCCGGTCCGCTTGACCTTGCAGGCGCCGCCCGGACATGGCTATAGTTAAGCCGTTGGCAGGAATACGAACCGCAGGAACCGTCATGAACGTTATCAAGAACCACCGCATTTCCCGCCGCACCATGTTGCGCGGCATGGGCGCAGCCCTGGCCCTTCCCGCCCTGGACATCATGGCGCCCGCCCGAGCCTCGGCCGCGGCGAAGCCCCCCGTGCGCATGGCGTGCATCTACTTCCCCAACGGCGTGTGGGAAAAGGCCTGGATCCCCGAGGCCTCCGGGACGGATTTCGCGTTGCCGTATTCACTGGAGCCGCTGGAAGCGCTGCGCGGCGATATCAATATCTTCTCCGGCCTGGACAAGGCCGCCAGCCGCCAGGGCGACGGGCACTACGCGAAAACCGCGAACTTTCTCACCGGCGAACCGGTCGCGAAGACGATCGGCAAGAACATCAGCGCCGGCGGTATCTCGCTGGACCAGCTCGCCGCGCGGCACGTGGGCGGGCAGACCCCGCTTCCGTCGCTCGAACTGGGCATCGACCCGGTTATTTCCGGTATCGACAGCAACGTGGGCTTCACGCGGCTGTACGGCTCCTACATCTCCTGGCGTTCGGCCACCCAGCCGGTCGCACGGGAGATCAATCCCCGATTCGTCTACGAGCGCCTCTTCGGCGACAGCGCTCAACATGAACTCCGCAACGACCGCTACCGCAGCCTGCTGGACATCGCGCTCGAAGACGCCCGGCAGCTCCGCGGCAGGCTCGGCCGCGACGACCAGGTCAAGCTGGACGAGTACATGGACGCGGTGCGCTCGGTGGAGGAGCGGATCGAGTTTGCCATGAAGCCGGATCCCCGCGAGTGGAAGCCCGAACAGGCGCCCGAGCTCGGCGGCGCGCCGGACCCCGAGATCCCGCGCGATTTCCCGGAGCATGTCCGGCTGATGCTGGACCTGATGGTGCTGGCCTTCCAGACGGATTCGACGCGCGTGCAGACCTTCATGTTCGCCAACGACGTATCCGGCCGGAACTTCAATTTCGTGGAGGGCGTGAACGCCGGCCACCACGATCTCTCGCACCACGAAAACAAGGAAGACAAGATCGAGCAATACAAGCGGGTCAACCGCTGGCATACGGCGCAGTTCGCGTACCTTCTGGAGAAAATGCGGGCGATCCCGGAGGGCGAGGGGAACCTGCTGGACAACAGCATGATCCTCTTCGGCTCCAGCATCTCCGACGGCAACCGGCACGATCCGAACAACCTGCCCATCCTGGTGGCCGGTAAAGCCGGCGGCGCCTTCAGGACCGGCCAGCACATCGCCAGCGAGAAGAATACCCCCCTGTGCAACCTGTATCAGACGATGCTGGGCGGCATGGGCGTGGAGGTTGAGCGTTTCGGCGACAGCACCGGCGTGATGAAGGAAGTAATCGCGTAGCAACGGGCTGCTGGCCCCCGGGCGCAATGTATTCTGGTTTGGGCGGGGTCCGCGCGGGCCCCGCCCGATTGCATTACGGCAGGAAGGAACCCGATCCGGCGTGCATGGTCTGGAACGAACGCGAGGAAGCGCCAGGCGGTGGGCCGCGCTCCTGGTGTTGGGGCTGGCCGCCTCGTGCGCGCTTTCCGCCGCCGCACAGGTGGCCTACGAGACGCGCATCGAAGGCGTGGAGGCGGGCCCGATGCGCGAACTGCTCTTCTCCGTCTCCGAATGTCTACGCAAACAGGGCGAGCCGCCCGCAAGCGCCCTGCACCTCCGCCGGCGGGCCGCGCGCGATCTCGAACGCTTCAAGGACGCCTTCCATTCCCGGGGGTACTACGGCGCCACGGTGAACGTGGCGCTGGACAGGGAGGCCCGCCCCATCACCGTAACCTTCTCCGCCGATCCGGGCCTCCCGTATGTCCTCGGAACGATCCGGGTGCGCGCCGCGGACGATCCAGACGCCGCGGCGAAACTGCCCGCCCCGGAAGCCGCCGGCCTGGTGGAAGGCGCCCCCGCGATGGCGGACGCCATAGCCGGGGCCAACGCGCGGATTTTGAACCACCTGCGCGCGCGCGGTTACCCGAGGCCACGGATTGCCCGGCGGGATGTTGCCGTCGATCATGCCGCGCGCTCCGTGGCCGTTACCTACGACGTCAATCCCGGGCCACGCGCCGTCTACGGGGAGCCGCGCTACGAGGGCCTGGAACGCACACGTCCCGCCGTGCTGGATCGCCTCCTGCCCTGGGCGCCGGGCGAGCCCTATGACCAGCGCCAGATGGGCGAACTGCGGACCCGCCTGTACGACACCGGTCTGTTTTCCACGGCGACGGTGGAACCGCTGGCGGGAGAAATCGGCGAGGACGGCGCGGCCCCCATTCGGGTGGCCGTGACCGAACGGCCGCCGCGCACGATGACCGCCGGCATCGAATACAAGACCGACGAGGGCGCGGGCGCGAAATTTGGCTGGGAAAACCGCAACCTCCGGGGCCTGGGACACCGCCTGGGCCTCGAAACCACCCTGGCGACCGAGCTGCGCGCGCTGGACCTGCGCTACCGGATCGACCGCTTCCGGCGGATGGACCAGGTGCTGAACGCCTCGCTTTTTATCGGGCAGGAGGAGCGCGAAGCCTACGACAGCGATCGCGTCGAAGGGCTCGCGCTGGTCGAGCGGACGCTGAGTCCCCGGCTTACGCTTGGGGCGGGCGCGGGCTTCCGGATCGGGCGCGTGGAGCAATTGAGAGCGCGAAACAGCCACGAGTTGTTCTATTTTCCGTTGGAATTGCGGCTGGACCGATCGAATGATTCGCTCGATCCCTCGAACGGGTTCAAATTTCGGGCCCGCGTCGCGCCCTACATCGACCCCCTCGGCGATCGCACCTATTTCGGGCGGGCCGACCTCGAATTCAGCTACTACCACGGCTGGGGCACGTTAAAATCCGCCGACGGGGCAACCATCCCCCTCTGGGTGCTCGCGGCGCGCGCGCGAATCGGGGCCATCGCGGGCGCCTCCCGGGATGAGGTCCCGGCGGATGTCCGCTTCTACGGCGGCGGCGGCGGCTCCATTCGCGGCTACCGCTACCTGACCGTGAGCCCCCTTTCGGGCGATGATCCGATCGGCGGGCGCTCGCTGGCGGAGTTCTCGCTGGAATTTCGCCGACGCCTGAGCGAATCACTCGGCGTCGTATTCTTCGTGGATGCGGGCTCTGCGTTTGAAGGGGCCTATCCCGATTTCAGCGAAGATCTCCAGGTGGGCGCGGGCGCGGGTATTCGCTACTACACACCGCTCGGCCCGCTTCGCTTTGACCTGGCGATACCAGTGAACAAACGCGGCAAAATCGACGACGCGTTTCAAATCTACCTCAGCATAGGGCATGCGTTTTGACGGACGATGCAACCAGGAAGAAACGCTGGCCGAAGCGGCGCGCGATGGCGCTGCTGGCCCTGGCGTGCCTCGCGCTGGCGGGCCTCCTGTTTGGCGCGCTGCAAACGCCGCCCGCGAAACGCTTCCTGGCCGCGCGGCTGGCGGAAACGCTCTCCGGCGCGCTGCCCTGGCCCGTTCACATGGAAGGGATCGGCGGCGTTCTGCCGTTTTCCGCGACCGTGGCCGCTTTTCACATCGGAGATGCGGGCGACCCCTGGCTGGAGGTGGCGGACGCGGGGGTCGCGCTGGATTTGTTCCCGCTCTTGCGGGGCCAGGTTGCGCTGGACCGCGTCGCCGCCGCCAGCGTGACGCTGCACCGCCTGCCGCCCCCCGGCCCGCCGGAACCCGAGGAACCCGCCGGACCGCTCGCCCTGCCCGCCCTGCGCGATCTGCCGGGCTGGCTTCGTGTCGGCCGATTGCAGGTGGAGCGCGTGGCGCTGGGCGCGCCGGTGCTGGGCGAAGCCCTCGCGATGTCGCTGGCGGGCGCCTACCACCCGGAAGCGAACGAGGCGATCCAACTGGATGTGCGCGGTCTCGGCGGCGCAGATCTGCGCCTCGCCGCACGCGCCGCGCTGCGCGATGGGGCCGTTCTGTTGCGCCTGGAGGCCCGCGACGGCGTCCTGGCCCCCGTCCGGGCCGGCCTGGACGGGCCCCTGACGGCGAAAGTCGCACTCGAAGGCCCTCTGGAATCCGCTGCCTTCTCGCTGGACCTGGACGCCAACGCATCGGCCCTGCTCGCACTGAAGGGAACCCTCGGCTATACGGAACCCCTCGCCATCCAGGCGACAGGCCAGGCAACGCCTCCGGCGGACCGCCTGCCAACGTCCGTTCGCGAGCGATTTGGATCGGCCTTCGACATTTCGCTCGACGTGGCCCTGGAGGACGGCCAGCGGGTGGCCGCGCGCGAAGTGCGCGTGGGCTTTTCCGGAGGCGACCTGACCATCTCCGGAGCGTTCGGCACACTGGATCGCGCGCTGGACGCGCTCGTCGCGTTCGACTACGACGACTTTCACCGCCTGACCGGCCAGCCGCTGGAGGGCGATCCCGTGGCGCTGGCGGCCCGCATTCCGCTCGGCGGCGCCCTCGACCGCATCGCAATTCAGCCCGAACTCACGGCGGGCGGCGCGCCGCTGCTGTCCGGCGCCCTGGACATCGCGCTCGCGGACGGCGTAACCGCGACCGGGGCCTTAAGGGCGCACCCCGCCGTCCCGGGGACCCCCGCCGCGATTGCGGACCTGCTCTCGGAGGGCGCCGGACTGGACATTGACGTACGCTACGCGAATGGCGAAGCGACCTTCACCGAAACCCGCCTGACAGCCGCGCCGGCATCCCTCCGCGTAAACGGGACCGTTGCTCCCGAGACTGGCGTGCTCGCGCTGGATGTGGAGGCCGTCGCGGAAAACTTGAACGCGTTCGAGCAATTGGCCGGCTTCCCCCTCGCCGGACGCCTTGCCGCGAACCTGGCGCTGAACGGGCAGGACGCCGGATCCTCCGCACGCGGCGAGATCGCCGTGGCAAACGTGCAAGTGAATACAATCACCGCGCCGGAGGGCGTGCTGGAGCTGGACATCAGCGCCGGACGCTTTCCCGACGCCCTGGCGGAACAGATCGAGGCGGTGCTCTCGGGGCGCTTCCCGGGATTCTCGCCCCAGCCGGGCCTGCAACGTGACCTCGATCTCGCGGGAACCCTTGTATTGGAGGACCTGCGGGGCCTGACCGTCCGGGGGCTCGACATCCAGGACGGCAACCTGAGCCTGACCGGCGATGGCGCGGTGGATTTGGAGTCGCGAACCGCTGACTTTCAGGCGGGGCTCAAGGTCGCACAGATCGGCGATTACGCGGGGGCATTCGGTCTTCCCTATCGCGGCGGAGTGGACCTTCAGGCCAGCGTCCGGTCGGGCGAGTCCCCGGGCGAACTCCTGGCCGACCTCAACGGGGCGCTGAATGCCCTGGACGGCCTGCCCGCCCCCGCCGCCGGACTCCTGGGGAAGCGCGCGACGCTTTCGGGGCAACTGGCTCATGCCGGGGAGCAACTTAAGCTAAACGCGTTCAAAATAGAGGGTGGCGGGGGTGTGACCGTGGAGGCCGCCGGGGACTACCGACTGGACGAACGCCAGCTCCAGGCCCGGGCATCCGGCCGCATAGCCGATCTGGGGCCGCTGAGCGGCGTGGCCGGGCGTCCCCTCTCCGGTGGGGCGACTTTCACCCTCGAAGCTGGCGGTCCCGTGGACCGGATGGCCGCCCGGGCGTCGGTCAGCGGAACCGGCCTGGATCTCGATGTGCTGATGGCGGACACTGCGGAAGTGACAATCGACGCCGCGGGAATCCCCTCGGCGATTGCCGGCGATGTATTGGTCACGCTGAACCGGGACGGGGCCGTTCTCAGCCTCCGGGCGAGCGGTGGCCACCGCGGCGGCCTGATTTCGATAGAGTCGCTGAATCTGGAGGCGGGAGGGAACCGCCTGCGGGCGTCGGGCTCCTTCGTACCGGCGTCCGCCCGGGCAGGCGGAGAGGTTGAACTGGATGCGCCCGCCCTCGAAGGCCTCCAGACCTGGCTGAACCTGCCACTTTCCGGGAGCCTGCTGCTGTCCGCTTCACTGGACAGGGCCACGGGCGCTTTCTCCGGGGAATTGAACGCGCATGATTTAGTGCTGCCCGGATTGACGCTGGGGCGCGCTGTGGGACGGGCCGACGTAGCCAACCTGCGTGAATTTGCGGGCGCCGACGTGAACCTGGATATCGAAGCGGTTGCCGCAAGCGATATAGCACTGGACGCGGCAATCATTCGCGCGCAAGGGGATCGTGACGCGCTGGCGCTCACCGCCTCAGGTCAGGGCGAATTCCAGGATCTGACGCGCTTTAAGGTGGAGGCCGGCGGACTGTTCGGCGCCGGCGCCGCGACCTTCGAAATCAGCACGCTTGCCTTTCAATTGGAGGACGACGCCTTCGCGATAGAGGGGCCGGCCGTGATTTCGTGGGCGGATGGGGGCGCATCCCTGGGGCCGCTGGCGATCGCGGGCGACGCCGGGCGCGTGGAAGTGTCGGGCCGGTACGCCGCCGGCGCTGTGGACGTCCGCGCACAGTGGAGCGACGTTTCGCTCGGGCTCCTCGCGCTGGCCGGCATCGATCCCGCGGGGGGCGCGGTGTCCGGCGCGCTCTCCGTAACCGGCGATCCCGCCGCGCCCGAGGTGTCGCTCGACGCGGTGCTCCACGGCTACCGCGCCATGCTGGACGACATGGACACGCCCGGGCTGGACGCGAGGTTGATGGCGGAAATGGGGAGGGGCGGTGTGGAGGCCGCCCTGGAGGCCAGTGTGCCCGACGCGGCGCGTTTTGATGTCAGGGCGGCGCTACCCCTGGAGTTCGCGATTTCGCCCTGGCGATTCGCGATTCCCGAGGATGCCGCCTGGAGCGGCGTTCTGGCCGGCAATGCGGATCTCGCGGCGGTCGCTCCGCTCTTCGCGCTGGAGGGCCACGAGATTCGCGGCAAACTCAGCGCGGAACTGCGCGCGGGCGGCGCCGTGTTCTCTCCACGGCTGGACGGGGCCGTGACGATCACGGACGGCTACTACGAGAACGGCAACACCAGCACGATTTTGAACGCAATCAAGGCCTCGATTGAGGCACAGGGAGACACCCTGCGGCTCACCGAGTTCCACGCCGACGACACCGCCGGCGGCGTGTATTCGGCGGACGGCTATTTTGCGCTTCGGCCGGAAGAAAGGTCTCCCTTTGAATTCCACCTGCGGCTTGACGGGCCGAGGCTCGTTTATCGCGACGATCTGCGGGCGGAAGGGGATGGCGAGCTACATCTCGTGGGGGACAGCGGCGGCGCGTCGTTGACGGGCAATCTATCCGTGGGTCCGGCCTACCTGACCATACCCGAGGGATCGGGCGAGACCCAGATTACAACGGTGGAGTACCGGGTAAAGGGAGAGCGCGCGGAGGAGGAGGAGGAGGAGGGAAGCGCGGCGCCGGCGGGGTATCCGATTGCGCTTGACCTGGCGCTGAACCTGCCGGGGCGCATCTTCCTCACCGGCCCCGGGCTGGATTCCGAATGGTCGGGCAACTTCCGTATCAGGAACACGGCCAGCGAGCCCGGGGTCGAAGGTATCCTGCGGGTCAACAAGGGCACGCTCGACTTCCTCGGCCGCGCCTTCAGCCTGGCGGAAAGCACGATCACCTTCGATGGACAGCACCCGCCCTCGCCGTACCTCCGCATCACCGCCGAGACCGAAACGGCGGATGTACTGGCGCGCGTCCGGATGGAGGGGCTGCCGGAATCGATCAACATCACACTTGAATCCGAGCCCCCCATGCCGCAGGACGAGATTCTTGCGCGCGTTTTGTTTGGCCGGCGGCTTTCCGATGTGAGCCCCGTTCAGGCGCTCACGCTGGCCCGTTATGCGTCCCTGTTCAGGGGGCGGCAGCGCGGCGGGAGCGTCCTCGGGCGCCAGGGCCCGCAGCCCTTCCTCGTGGACCGGGTGAGCGTTCGCAGCGGTTCCGGCGTGGGAGATATGACGATCGCCACCGGCAAATACCTGAGCGACGATTTCTACCTGGAGTTCGAGCAGGGCCTCGGTGCGGCCCAGAGCCTCGTTTCGCTGGAGTGGCTCTTCGCCCCGCGCTGGTCGCTCAAGGCGCGCACCACCTCCCAGGGCGAGGGCGGCTTCGGCGTGTTCTGGAAGAAGGACTACTGACCCGGGCTACGCTTCGTCCCCGTCATTGCCGAGGCGGCGCAGCAGGAATTCATCGATCTCCCGCGCGATGCCCGTAAGCGTGGGTTCGATCGCGCTCGGCCGCATCCCCCGGGCTTCGAGCCGTTCAATGCCCTTCCGGTGCTCCTGGTGCAACCGCGCGATCTTCTCCGAATTTGTTACCCGAACCAGCATCCGCAGCGAGCGATAGCTGGATTCCAGGCGCGAGGTGGAGCTGGTGAGCGTGGTCCCGTCCTCGAAGCGGGTAAACAGGTCCCGCCACGCCATACCGAACGGCGCGGCGTAGGCGATGGCGAAGGCCTGCTCCGCCGGATTCGCGTAGCAGCGGAGGATCGCGCCGCCGACCTTCATGCAAACCAAATCGCCCAGATACGCGAAGCCCAACTCCCGGAAAGCGCGGTCGAAATCCTTCGCCTGATTCAGCGCGTTGCGCATGCCCTCGTCGATGGACTTGGCGTGGTAGTCCGGCGCCCGGAACTCGGATGCGCGGCCCTGGTAGATGCACTCGCCGGTTGCCGGGGGCGCGGACTCCTCCTCGATCTCGCGCTGCATCGCGATCCAGTCCGAGAAACTGGTCGCCAGGCGCGCTTCAATCGGCGCCGTGTCCCAGCGGTGTTGGTAGCGCCCCCGGAGAATCAGCCCCGCCAGGTCGCCCGCATCGCGCAACTTCGCCGGTTGGATCGCGAGGCCGTCTCGCCGGGGCATGGTGTCGTACAGGCCCATGTCCCGGGAAGCGAGCGCCATAATTGCCTCGGCCTCTTCCTCGTCCCGCGCCATCTGGGGCGCGCCCGTTTCCGCCGCGCGCGCTACGGTCATCAGCCCCGCAATGTCCTCCGGCGCCAGCGCAACGGCGGCGGCGTCCACCAGCCATTGCCCATCCGCCACCTTTCCCGTGAAGCGGTGGCGCGCGTACTCGCCATGGGCGAGCAGTTCGAGCCGCGCCCCGGCGGGCAGCGCGCTCAAAAGCCGCCCGATTCGCGCGCGGGCGCGCGGTGCGAACAGCACGCCGCCGCCCGAGCAGTAGAGGCTCGCTCCTCCGCCGTACCGAAACACCTGAATATAGGTCGGCGGGCGCTCCGCCGGCCAGGCGTCCCCGCCGGATTCGAAGGTGATACGAAACCCGAACTCCGGGTGGATATCCAGCGCGGCAGCAATGCGGCCCAGCAGCGGCGCTTCCTCCACCGAAACAACGGCGGGCCCGCCCTCCAACGGGTGGAGCGGGAGATCGCCCGCATGTCGCAGCACCGGTTCACACGGGTCGTACGGTTCCGCTTCATCCAGCGCGCGGCTCGCCTCTTCCGCCTCCACCACGGCCCGGTGAAACTGCTCGCCCAGCCCCAGGTGGTCGAGAAAGCGCCAGAGATTGCCCGTGTCATTGTCCAGTTCCACGCGGGAGATGTTCTCTCCCGTCAAGATGCGGATCACCTCCGCGCGATCGTGCGGGATCCCGAAGCGCGCCAGTTCCTTCGCGATCACTTCCGCGTGCAGTTCGAGGAATCGACGGTACAATGCCCGTCCCGCCAGATCCTCGAGTTCCCCAAGCAATTCGGGGGGCAGCGCGACCCCGCGCTCGGCGTACGCTTCCGCGATCGCCTCCAGCGGGCTCGTTTCGCCATACTCGTCCTCCTCATCGTCCTCTTCCTCGTCGTCCGCGCAGGGCTCGAAGAAGTCGTCTTCAAAGTCGAGGGGCGCCAGACGATGTTCCGGCAGCGGCGGAAGCGCGAGCAGATCCACCAGCTGGATGTCCCCATCCTCGCCGTAGATGTCGTCGTAATCGTCGTTCTCGGGCGCGCTTTCGCCCGCCCCGATCCAGCAGAATTCGTGAATTGTTGAGAAGGGTTCCTGTCCCGCCCGGCGCAGGTGCAGGATCCACCGGCACCCGTCCTCCGTGGTTGCGAGCAGTGCGGGGCCCTCCAACGCTTCCAGGGCCTTCAGCAGCTGGTCCGCGCCCGTCGTCCACACCGAGGCCATGGCCCAACACCAGCCATCCGCGGTTTCGACCGCGGAGACAGAGCAGTCCGCGAGGGCCGCGGACAGGGCATCGGGCGTGGTGTTGCGCGCGGCGGCGATGTGCCTTCGTACAGCCATGGGGGAACCTCCTGCGGCAATTACTCTATTGGAACTCCCCGCGCCGTAACAAGGGTGTTGCAAACATCCTGTCCGTATGAAGTTGGGCCGAAACGCTTACCGGTATTCCCTGATGCTGTGACGGGAGTGCGCAAGGCTGGAAGCGCAGGCGTCCCCGCCTGCATCTTGCGCCGCTGGCGCATCGAAGACCTGCCCTCCCAGCCTCGCACGATGGCATTCCAGGATCAGAATCGAGTTGTAAACTTCCGACGCCTGAAAGGCTCCGGCCAATTCTTCGGCGATTACCCCGCCGCCGGGCGTAAACCCGCACCCCGGGACGTCATTCATGGTACTATCACCAGATTGAACGGAATTACCGGAGGCAACGCACCATGTCCGAACACCGCGTGACGGTCCGCTGGGACCGCACTTCGCCCGACTTCACCTACGACACGTACAACCGCGAACATACCTGGACGTTTCCCGGCGGGCAATCGCTCGATGCGTCGTCCGCACCGGAGTATCTGGGCGACTCAACGTGTGTCAACCCCGAGGAGGCCTTCGCCGCGTCGGTGTCGTCGTGCCATATGCTGACCTTTCTTGCCATTGCGGCCCGAAAGCGCTATACCGTGGAGTACTACATGGATGACGCGGTGGCTGTGCTGGAGAAAAACGCCGATGGCGCCCTTGCCGTCACCCGGGTGGAGCTTAACCCGTCCGTACGCTTCAGTGGGCCGCCGACGCCAAGCCCGGAGGAAATTACCGCCCTGCACGAAAAGGCGCACCAGCACTGCTTCATTGCCAATTCGATCAAGTGTGAGGTCGTGGTGAACGAATAGGCCGCACAACGCCCGAATGGAACCCGCGGCCGCCGCCGCGGATATAAGGAGAACACCATGCTTACGAACCTGATAACATCCATCGCCCTGACCGCGCTTGCGGGCCTGCACGACCCGGCCTCCCTGGAGAAGCTGACTTCCGGCTACCAGTTTACGGAGGGGCCGGTGTGGCGCGCCGACGGGACCCTGCTCTTCAGCGATATTCCCGCAAACCGCATTTACACCGGTACCGGCGAAGTCTTCCGCGATCCGAGCCACCAGTCCAACGGGCTCACCCTGGATCGGGAAGGGCGCCTGATCGCCGCCGAGCACCAGTCCCGCCGCGTGACCCGCACCGAGAACGACGGCAGCATCACCGTGCTCGCGGAGACCTTCGAGGGCAAGAAGTTCAACAGCCCGAACGACGTAATCGTGCGAAGCGACGGCATGATCTTCTTCACCGACCCGCCCTACGGCCTCCCCGGGGGCATGGAGGACTCGGAGCTGGGTTTCACCGGCGTGTATGCGCTCGACCCCGAGACAAAAACAGTTACACTCATCGGAAAGGACTTCAACCGCCCGAACGGCCTCTGCCTCTCGCCCGACGAGAAGACCTTGTATGTGGCGGACACCGAGGGCGATCACGCGCCCAATACCAACGACAAAAAGGGCGATATCTGGGCCTTTGAGGCGGACGGGAGCGGATCCTATGGCGGCGGAAAACTTTTCTGCCAGCTCCCGTATCCCGATGGCATCAAGGCGGATGTCGAAGGCAACATCTGGGCCACCTGCACCGCGGGCGTCCAGGTGTTCAGCCCCGAAGGCGCGCTCCTGGAAACCGTCGAGACCCCGGAAGGTCCGGCGAATTGTGCTTTCGGCGGCGCCGATGGCAAGACGCTCTATATCACCGCGCGGACGAGCGTATACACCGTGCGGACCAATGTGCAGGGCATCTATCCGGCGAACCGGGATCGGTAGCGCGCGTTTCCGCCCACGGCGTCGCCGCCGCTGCCTGGCCCAGGCTTTGAACGTGTTCATGTCCCCGCCGGTGATCTTGCCGGCGCGACACGACGGAGGTAGATCGTGCAACGAGCCTATTACGCAGCCATCCTCTGCTATTGCGGCCTGATTTTCTGGATCTCCAGCCGCCCCGTTCCCGAGCTCAGCGGCCCGAAATTCCCCGGCCAGGACAAGCTGCTGCACCTGATGGCCTACGGCGTCCTGGCCGGGCTGGTGTCGCTTGGTTTGCACCGATCGGGCCGGGCCTACGCGCCGCGCCTCTTGTACTGGATTCCCGTGCTCGTTTCGGCGCTCTACGGCGTTTCCGACGAGATCCACCAGTATTTCGTGCCCGATCGCACCTTCTCCTTCGGCGATATGGCCGCGAATCTTACCGGCGCGCTGCTCGCCAGCGCCGTATGCCTTCTCTTCTTCCGCCGATTTCCCCGGTTGATCCCCGCGGAGGCGGAAGGAACCTGACACGCAGGCGAGGGATAACAGTCCATACGACTATCCGTCAACGGCTTCTCTTCTTTTCAGGATTCTCCGGTCCAATTCCGACAGAACCGTCACCGATCCACAATCACCCAAATAATTCAACGCCCGCCAACGTGGCTCAGCCTTCCAGGCTGAGGCAGCGCGAGAGGCGGTTTCGAACAGCCCATTGAGGCCGTGAACACAGCCTCGGAAACCCCAAAGCGAGACGATCCTTTCTTCATTCGTGTCCCTTCGCGTTAATTCGCGGTTCAACGTTGTTTGGTTACGGCCCGGGGCTGCGCGGTGCGCATTCCCGCCAGCCGTTGCCCCGGTTTGCGGGCGAATGCTAAGCTTATCGGCAAGCGCCGCGGGCAGTACCCGCCGGCCCCGATCACAGGAAACCCCAATGTCCACCAAGGCTCCCGGCCCCCCACCCCGAAAAATCACACGCGCCATGAACCGCGGCTGCGCGGGGCTGTTCTTCTTCCTGATGCTCGTCGCCGGATCGGTCTGGGGCGCGAGCCTCGGCGTCTTCGTTTGGGTGCTGGAGGACGCGAAATCCACCATCGAGGCGCTTGAGGAATTTCGCCCGAATATCGGCAGCAAGGTCTATTCTTCGGACGGCGAGCTGTTGGGCCAGTTTACCATCGAGGAGCGGCAGCTGGTGCCGCTCAACGAGATGCCTTTGCACCTGATCAAGGCGTTCCTGGCGACCGAGGATCACCCCTTCTACGAGCACCGGGGCGTGCGTCCCGACGCCATCATAAATGCGGCGCTGACCGGCCTGCAGACCGGGCATTTTCGCGGCGCCAGCACCATCACCCAGCAGGTGGTCCGGAATATCAAGGACCTTTCGGTGGGCACCGAGGTGACCCTCGAGCGCAAGATCCGCGAAGCGATCACGGCGCTCCAGGTGGAGCGCGAATTCACCAAGGACGAAATTCTCGAGCTCTACCTCAACCAGATTTTCCTCGGCATCAGCGCCTACGGCGTGGAAGCGGCCTCGCGCCAGTACTACGCCAAGAGTTGCCGGGAGCTGACCCTGGGCGAGGCGGCGACGATGGCCGGGCTGACCCGCGCGCCGAACATCAACAACCCCATCTACAACATGAGGAACGCGCTGGCGCGGCGGGACATCGTGCTGGGGCAGATGTTGGATAACCGCTTCATAACACAGGCGGAATACGAAGCGGCCCGGGCGGAGGACCTCGACGAGTCGGTGATCACGCCGGAAGAGCGCCTGGCCCTGGAGGACGCCCGCAGGGGGGTATGGGCCCCCACCAAGTTCAAGGCGCCTTACTTCGTGGAGGAGGTACGCAAATACATCTACGCCCAGTACGACAAGGAAGAAGTGCTGGAGCAGGGCATGGAGATTCACACCACGGTCGACATGCGGATGCAGCGGGCGGCCGAGGGGGCGCTCTTGAAGGCCCTCGACGATTTCGACCAGCGAAAGCTCACCTGGCTGACGAAGGTCGGGCGAGAAGAAGAGTTTGTGCCCGTCTCCGGCGCGCTCGTCTGCATCGACAACCGCGAAGGATACGAGGGGCAGGTCCGCGCCATGGTGGGCGGGCGCGATTTCGACACCATAAAATTCAACAGCGCCACCCAGGCCAAGCGCCTCATCGGCTCAAGCATCAAGCCCTTTGTCTGGGCCGCCGCCATCGCCGAGGGCATGAGCCCCTCAACCGTCATCGTGGACGAGCCCTTCGTCCGGCTCGACGGAAACCGAAAGCCGTGGGCGCCCAAGAATTTTGATGGCAATTTCCGGGGGCCCATGTCGATCCGCCACGCCCTGGAGCGCTCGACCAACATCGTCTCGGTCAAGCTCGTGGAGCGCCTCGGCGTGCCGGTCGTGCGTTCCTACCTCCAGAGTTGCGGCATAGAGACGGACGTCCAGGGGCTCACGATCGCGCTCGGCACCCCGCAGGTGTCGGTGCTGGAACTGTGCGCCGCCTACTCCACCTTCGCCCGCGGGGGGAAGCTCCACCGCCCGGTTATGATCACGGAAATCAAGGATCGCGACGGCCTGACGCGCTACCGTCAGCCCGATATCGCCCCCGAGATCGCCATGCGCGAAGACGTCGCCTTTGTCGTAAACCACATGCTCCAGGGCGTCGCCACCCCCGCGAGCGGCGGCTGGCAGCCGACCGCCTGGCGCACCCACGAGATCGGGCGGCCGCGCGGCGGCAAGACCGGCACCACCAACGACAGCCGGGATGCCTGGTTCGCCGGCCACACCGCGGATTTCACATGCGTCGTGTGGCTGGGCTACGCCGACAACCGGCCCCTCGGGACCGGCCGCGACGCCGAAGGCCGCACCTTCACGGGCGGACACCAGGCGGCCCCCGTCTGGATCGAATTCATGAAAGAGGCGCAGGAAGGGATGCCCGTCCGGGATTTCGAGGTCCCCGCAAATATCGAGTTCTTCAATATTGACCGGATCACCGGTGTGCAAGGCGGCAGCTACCGCGAGGCCTACCTCAAGGACGGGCCCAAGCCGCCGGGCCGCTGGTACGCGGACGTGCAGCGCGAAATCCAGGAAGTGGAGCAGTCCGTGGACCTGGAGTCCATCGCGCCGGACGATACCGGCTTCGCGCCGGGTTTTGGCCAGGCGCCGGGCCTGCAATCCGCGCCCCTGGCCCCGCTGGTCCCGCTCGAAGCCCTGTAGGCCACCAACCCGCCGTAAACCCCAGGTCATGCAACCCGCGCCAACGGGTGCTCCGTGTTCAAGCCGCCCATCAACATCGGAAACGCAGCCTCGGAATCCCACGTCATACGTGTGAATTCGTACCCTTATTCGTCATTTGCATGTTTTCCAGACAAGTCTTTCCGAAGTAAACTCGGAAGAGCCATAGTCACCCCACAGGTTCAACGCCCGCCAACGTGGCTTGGGCTTCCAGCCTGAGGCAGCGTGAGCGCCGGGTTCGAACGGCCCATTGATGCCGTGAATACAGCCTCGGATTCCCAATGCAAGATGGTCCTCTGTTCATTCGTATCCATTCGCGCTAATTCGCGGTTCAACGTTGTTCGGTTTCGGCCAACGACCGCCGCCCTGCGCCCTTCGTGGTGATCAATTCCTTGGTGGCGCCCAGCGGCTCCCCCGTGTTCTTTGTGTTCTTTGCGCGCTCTGTGGCTCCAAATCCAATCCCCCGACCGCCCAAACCGCGCGTCACGCCCTCGATCATCGTCTTTGCGCTTTCGCGTGACTATCAATCCTTCTCCAACTTCTTTCCTTCGTGCTCTTCGTGCCCTTCGTGGTGATCATTTCTTCGGTTGCGGCCAATGGTTGCCCTGCGTACTCGGTGTAATCTTTGCTCCCCCAATCCAGGTTCCCTCCGGCCGTGCCCCCGAGCCCCCCGGGCGATGCCCTTGGCGCCCCCGCCACCCATGGTGTACCATGCCCTCTTGCGCAGAAACGGGCGCACCACGCGCCCCCCGGTAGAAGGAGCTATGCCCATGCAGATGAACCGCCGCCATTTCCTCGCCCTGTCCGGCGCCGCCGCAGTGACCATCCTGCCCGCGTCCGCGCGGGGGGCCAACGAACGGATACGGGTCGGCGTCGCGGGCTTGCAGAACCGCGGCCGCAACCATATCTCCGGAATTCTCGCCGCGGAGCACGCCGACCTCGTCGCCGTATGCGATGTGGACCAGTCCGTGCTGGACCGCGAGGCGAAGGCCGCCGAGGAAAAGCTTGGCCGCCCCGTGAAGCAATACCGCGACTACCGCGACATGCTGGCGGATCCGGAGATCGACGCGGTCACCATCGCCATGCCGAACCACTGGCACGTGCTCGCCGCCATCTGGGGCCTGGACGCTGGCAAGCACGTCTACGTCGAAAAGCCGCTGTGCCATACCTACTGGGAGGGCCTGCAACTCATCGCGGCGGAACAGCGCGCCGGCAAGATCCTGATGCACGGCACGCAGCGCCGCTCCGAACCGCTCTGGCAGCGCATGGTGGAACGCGCCCGCGCCGGCGTCATCGGCGACATCTACCTCGCGCGCTGCGTATGCTTTAACCGCCGCGACGCGATCCCCGCGCAGCCGGATTCCGAGCCGCCCGCCGGCCTGGACTGGTCGCTGTGGCAGGGGCCCGCGCCGGAACAGGCCTTCAACCCGGCCTACGTGCACTACAACTGGCACTGGTTCTGGCGCTACGGCAACGGGGAAGTCGGCAACAACCTGGTCCACTTCACCGACATCGCCAATTGGGCGCTGGATCGGGGTCTCCCCGTCAAGATCCACACGCAGGGGGGCCGTTACGGGTATGAAGACGCCGCCGAGACGCCCAACACGCAGGTCAGCACCGCCACCTTCGCCGATGGCACGATGCTGGTCAACGAAGTCCGCGGGCGCTTCAGCCCGAAGGAACACAACACGCAGGTGGGCCTGTTCCTCTACGGTTCCGAGGGCTGGATGGCCGAAGGCAAGTTTTTTGACACGGCGGGCCAGGAAATTCCCGACGAGACCCCGTTGGAACGGGTCAACGCCACCGACGCGCACCTGAACAACTTTGTGGAGGCCATCCGGAACAACGACCCGCGGCGCATTACATCCACCGCCCGCCAGGGCCTGGAAGCGGCCGCCATCTGCCACTTGGGCGATATCTCGTACCGGGTCGGCCGCACGGTGCATTTTGACGCCGATCGCCACCAGATCCTGAGCGACGCCGAGGCGAACGCGCTGCTGACCAGGGAGTACCGGAAGGGCTTCGAGGTGCCCGCGCTGGCCTGACAGGCCGGGAACGCGCGCCAGGGTAGCTACACAGGTTTGGGCGGGTTCCGAATAGAGTGGAGCACGATGCGGCGGCGCCCGGGCGCCGGAGGATAACCGAATTAACCACGTACCGGCCGGATTGCCGGGAACGACAGCGTAAGGATGCTCATTTCATGGTAAGTACGCGTATCTGGTGCGCCGGCCTGATTCTGGCCCTCGCGGCCGTGTGGAGCGGCCCCGCGGCCGCGGGCTACAAACAGGTCAATTCGCCCAATCCCAACGACGAAATGGCCGTGTCGATCTATGAGCTGGACAACGGCCTCACCGTCTACCTGACCGTGAACCGCGAGACGCCCCGCTTCTACGCGGAAATCGCCGTCCGCGCCGGCAGCAAACAGGATCCGGCCGAATCGACCGGCCTCGCGCACTACCTGGAGCACCTGTTGTTCAAGGGATCCACCCAGCTGGGCACGCTGAACTACGAGGCCGAGCGCCCGCACATCGAGCGGATCGAGGAACTCTACCAGCAGCACTTCCACGAAACCGATCCCGAAAAGCGGAAAGCACTCTACGCGGAAATCAACGCCGAGACCATGAAAGCCGCCGAATACGCCATCCCCAACGAGATGGACCGCCTCTATAAGGCCATGGGCGGGACGATGCTCAACGCGCACACCTGGCACGAGGAGACTGTCTACAAGATCAACCTGCCAAAGAATCGCCTGGAGCAGTGGGCGGCCATCGAAGCGGAACGCTTCGCGAGCCCCGTGTTCCGCCTCTTCCAGACCGAGCTCGAAACCGTGTACGAGGAGATGAACCGCGCCCTCGACAATAAGGACCGGATCATCCAGTACGCCGTGGACGGCCAGCTCTACAAGACGCATCCATACGGCCAGCAGCCGACGCTCGGCAAAGTGGAGCACCTGAAGAACCCGTCGCTGAAGAATATCGGCGACTATTACGACACCTATTACGTCCCCAACAATATGGCCATCTTCATCTCAGGAGACATTGACAAGGACGAGACGATCGCGCTCATCGACCAGTACTTCTCGCCGTGGGCGCCGAAGCCGCTGCCCGGCCCGCAATCGTGGGACGAACAGCCGCTCCAGGGCCGCGAGGAAGTGGTCCGCACGTACCAGGGCGAAGAGTTCGTCATGCTCGCTTTCCGGACCGCCTCCAACAAGCACGAGGACTACGAGGCGCTCACCCTGCTCGACATGATACTCGACAATGCCTCCGCCGGCCTGATCAACATCAACCTCAACCAGCAGCAGCGCGTGCGCCAGGCGGGCTCCTATCCCGGAATCTACAACGACTACGGCGCCCAGTTCCTCTGGGGCATCCCGAAAGAGGGGCAGACCCTCGCCGAAGTCGAGGCGCTCCTGCTGGAGCAAATCGAGCGCATCAAGAACGGTGAATTCGACGATTGGCTCCTGCCCGCCATTATCAACGACTTCAAGAAGACCACCAAGCGCGGCCTCGAATCCGACCCCGCGCGCGTCGCGGACATGCGCTCCACGTGGCTCGAATTTCAGGACTGGGATGAGCACGTCGCCCGCTTTGAGCGCCTCGAAAAAGTGACCAAAGAAGACGTCATGCGCGTCGCCAAAACCTACTTCGGGGACAACTACGTCGCCGGCCTACGTAAAGACGCGCCGCACGAAGTGCCGGATATCGAGAAGCCCGAACTCGCCGCCATCAAGATCGACCCGCAGCGATCCTCGGAATTCGCGGCGCGCATCATGCAGATGCCGGTCGAGCCCATAGAACCGGAATTCGTCGACCGGGACAACGATCTGACCATCGTCGAACCGCTGAACGGGGTGCGCCTGTATTACGTGCAGAATCCCCTGAACGACCTCTTCAGCCTGTCGATTCGCGTCCCCGTGGGCACCCGCACCGACAACACGCTGAACATGGCCGCCATGCTTTTCGACAAATCCGGCACGAAGGACCTGAGCGCCGAGGATCTCCGAAAGGAATGGTACAAGCTCGGCACCGATCTCAGCATCGGCGCCGCGGAGGAGGAGTCCTCGATCAGCCTCTCCGGGCTCGACGAGAACTTCGCTTCATCGGTGTCGCTCCTCCAGGCCCTGATGTCGGATCCCCGCGCCGATGCCGGTGTCCTGGACGAACTGAAGAAGATCATTCTCGTGCAGCGCGAAGACGCCCAGAAACAGGTGGAGAGCATCGCGAGCGCGCTCGTGGCCTACAACCGCTTCGGCGCGGAGTCGGAGCACCTCACCCGCATGACGAACGCCGAGGTGCAAGCGATCGGCGCGAAGGCGCTCTACGCCAATGGCCGCGCGCTGTTGGACTACCCGCAGGACGTGACGTATGTGGGCACGTTGCCGCTGGAGACGGTGGTGGACGCCCTGAAGCGGTTCTATGGCCCGCGCAGGACCGTCAAGCCGGCCCCGGACTTGCCCGAACGCCCGATTCGCGCGCCGGGGAACACCGAAATTTACTTCGTGGACAAGGACGCGGCCCAGGCCCAGATCCGGCTGGAATTCGGCAGCGTGAAATACGACCCGGGTCTCAGCCCGGCCATTGACCTCTACAACAACTACTTCGCGGGGGGTATGGCCGGCATCGTGTTCCAGGAACTTCGCGAGGCCCGCGCACTGGCCTATTCCGCCGGCGCCCGCTACATCGAGGGCGACGAAATCGGCGACCAGAGCCTCATGGTGGGCGTCATCGGAAGCCAGGCCGACAAGACCGTCGAGGCGGTGAAGGCCTTTATCGAACTGCTCGACGATCTGCCCGCATCCGAGGAACGCTTCGCCACCACCCGGGAAGCCCTGATCAACCGCTACCGCACCGGCAAGATCGGGTTCCGCGGCGTGGCCGGCGCCGTGCGGGGCTGGGAGAAGCTTGGGCTGCCCGGCGACCCGCGTGAGGCCGCCTTCAACTCCGTGCTGGCGAGCAGCCTGCCAAACCTGCTCCAGTTTCACGGAAGCATCATCGCGGATCAGCCGAAGCTCATCTCCGTCGTGGGCGACGGCGACAAGATCGGAATGGAGAAACTCGCGGAGATCGCGCCGGTCCGGAGCGTGAACCTGAAGGAAATTTTTTCAGAGTGACTGCTGGCGCCGGGAAGGGCCGGGGCCAGCGCCACCGGCCCTTCCCGCGCGCCGTCTCGATCAGGATTCACGTGTAAGGCGCGGGAAGCCCGAACAGGCGTGCGCCACGCGTGAATCCTGTCTGCATTCGGGCAACGGGAGCGCCATAGCGCGGCGTATGGGAGCGCGGTCGCAGTGAATATCGCCATGATACCGGCGCGGATGGGAAGCCAGCGCCTGAAGCAAAAGAATCTGCGCCAACTCGGCGGCGTCCCGCTCATCGCGCGCGCCATACGCAAGTGCCACGCGGCCGGCTGCTTCGACCAGATCTGGGTGAACTCCGAGCACGAGGCCTTCGCGGAAATCGCCGCCGCCGAGGGCGCCGGCTTTCACCGCCGCCCCGGGGAACTGGCCGACAACGCCGCCACGAGCGAGCAGTTCGTGGGCGAATTCCTGCGCGCGCATCCCTGCGATCGCGTGTTCCAGGTGCATTCCATCGCGCCCCTCCTCACCGAAGCCGAAGTGCGCGGCTTCGTCGAGGCGATGATCGCCGGCGGCGAGGATACCCTGCTCAGTTGCACCCACGAGCAAATCGAGTGCGCGCTCGACGGCGTCCCGGTCAACTTCACGTTCGCGGAAAAGACCAACTCGCAGGATCTGCGTCCCATACAGCGCATCAGCTGGAGCATCACCGGCTGGCGCCGCGAACCCTACCTCGCCGCCATCGACGCCGGCGCAACCGCGACCTACGCCGGCCGCATCGGCTTCCACGTGATCGGCCGCCTCGCCGGACACATCATCAAGACCGAGGAAGACCTCCAGATCGCCGAGGCCCTGCTGCCCCGCTGCGAAGGCGCATAACCCCGGGGGACTGGAGCCCGCGACAGCATGTGCCCGGCCGCGAAAGCGCCCCAACCACCCAAAAATCGCGGGCGCCTGTACCCGCCACCTCCAGCGCGGCTGAAAGAGTAGGATAGCCGTCCCGGCTGTCCCCGGATTGCAACGCAATCCGAATCATTCCCCCAACCCTCTGACTGGTGTGACGGCAATCCGGGCTGCCGCGATCATGCTGTCAGATCTCTTCGGCCCGAAGGGCCAGCGCAACATAGCCCAAGGCATCGCCTCGGGAAATCCTTTAGCGGAATGAAGCTGGGCTTGATACCTCGACGATACAATCCCGCGCCGCAACGGAAGTGCGGACAAATGGGAGCGCGGGCGGCCCGCCCGCAACGCGCCGGAGGCGCGAATCTGTTAAACAGCGGTAGTCCGGTTCCAATCGCCTCTCCGATCACATGTGCCGATATCGCAAACACGCCATGCACCTCCGGTGCATTGCAGGCGGGGACGCCTGCGCTCCCAGCCTTGCGCGCTCTCGTCGTAGGATCGCGGCATGAAAAGAATGGGCTGGCGCTTCTTCAGACCGCTAAAGTGTTACGGAAATCCTTGCGGCTACAGCATCTGGAGGTTCGTGCATTTCCGTTCCATACGGCGACACACGCCATCCGCCCGATGCAGTCCCCCGGGCCCCCACCTACCCCCGCGGCAGCCCCCGAAACACCTCGATGTTATAATAGCGTGGTTGCCCCATGTCGCCGTACCCCGGCAGATGCTGGTACAGGTCGCGCGTGATGTCCGGGATGGCGTATTTCGGCTGGAAGCCCAGGTACGTCTTCGCGCGCTCACACGAAACCTTATAGTTACGGAAGTCCTGGATATCCTTAATCGTGACCCGCACCTTCCTCCCCGCGCACGCCTCCACCTCGTCCTTCACGAAATCGGCCACCTGGCCCACCGTGAAGTTGTCCTTCGCAATGTTGAACACCCCGCTGATGCCCCTGTCCGCCTGTACCGCGCGGAGAAACGCGCTGCACGTGTCCCGCACGTCAATGAGCGGGCGCCAGATCGCCGGGTTGTTCACCGTGATCACGCCATCCGCCATCGCGCACTTGAACATGGTGTTGATGATGAGGTCGAAACGCATGCGCGGGCTGTGTCCGCAGACCGTGCCCTGGCGCAACGCGATGGCGGAGAAGGAATCGTCCTGCAACTGCATGACGCCGTACTCGCCCGCCAGCTTGGAGATGCCATACGGGTACGCGCACGTAACCGGCGCGTCCTCGTTGTACAGCTCGTTGACCGTATAGCCATAGACCGAGCACGAAGAAGCGTACACAAAGCGGCGCACGCCCGCGCGTTTCGCCTGAAAGGCCAGGTAGGAGGGAAGCGCCCCGTTCTGCACAAAATTCATCGCGGGGTCAAACTCCGCCATGGGATCGTTGGAAAGCCCCGCGAGAAAAATGACTTGGTCGTACCCCTTCAGGTCGGCGTCCGTGAGCGTGAAGAGGTCCTTCTGAATGACCGGCGTGCCTTCCGGCAGGTGGTTGCCGAACCAGAGCAGATCGGCCACATCCACGTCATAGCCGTGCTCCTGGAGCATGGGAACCAGCACCGAGCCAATGTAACCGGCCCCGCCGGCGGCCAGAATGCGCATGAATACCCTTCCTTCCGTCGCGCGCGCCCCGGTGAGCGGGCGCGCAGGTCGGGCATTATAGCAACCGTGCGCGCCGGGGGCGTAATGCGCCGTTCAGGGGCGCCACGCCCGAAGCTGCCCGATCAATGCCCGCTGGCCGTCCAGATCGTCCCGCATCGCCGCGCAAGGGACCACGGGAAGGCCGATCCCACGCCACTGCGCGACGCGCCCGATGGCCTCGAACAGGTCCTGCCGCGGAAAACCGTGATCGCGGAGGTGGTGGACGAGTTTTAACGTGCGGAAGGCGTCGAACCATTGGTGGAATTGCCGCGTGCGCTGTTCCATGCCGCCGCCCTGCCGCAGGATGTTATCCCAGGCCGCCTCAAGACCCTGCGCGGCCAGAAATCGCGCGAGTTCCGGGCTGATCCGCGCGGCGCGCTCCAGGAGGCGCGCGCCCGGTTCGGCCAGCGCGCCGGGCGCCGATTCAAGCCAGGCCTGAAGCACCTGAAACGTCTCCGGATGGTAGGTCCGGTAGGCGTCGTCCGGGTCCGCCGCGAAGGCCCCCACCTTGCGGCCGGTGCCGAATGGGACGCGGTGCGAGGGGCGGCCCGACGGGCGCACGGTGGTCTCCCAGATCCGCCCGATCTCGCCCGTCTTCGCGAGCTGTTGCAGGAAGTAGAAATCTTCGCCCGCCTGGCGGCGGTTCATGCCGCCGGACGCCGCATAGGCCCGGGCGGTGCAGGCCATGGCGGAGCCGATCGCGGGATAGGCGTACGGCGAGCCCGCATAGCCCCAGGCAAGCTCCTGGTAGCGGAGGTAGAGCTCGTAGCTGAGAATCGGGCGGGCCGTTTCGGGCGCGCCAACGACCGGGTGCGCGTAGGCCACCGCAACGCCCCAGCGCGGGCCGGCTTCGAAGAAGGCGTAAAGGGCTTCCAGGTAGTTCGCGTCGACCCGCGTGTCCGCGTCGAGACAGATAAGCGGCGCCTTGGGCTGGCCGGCGGCGTGAAGTCGTTCCAGCGCCGCGTCCAGCCCGATCTTTCTTGCGAGGCCGACGCCTTCCCGGGGGCCGAGTTCGCGCCCCGGGGAGGCGGCGTCGATCCAGGCGAGGCGGAGTTCGGGATGCGCCGCGGCGAAGTCCGGCAGCGCGCGGAGCGTGCGCTGGTTGTCGGCGATATCGGTGTCCCGCGCGATGCCGGGGGCCCGGTTGTTGATCACGCAGAGCACCAGGGTCCTGGCCAGCAGCGCGGGTCCGCAACAGGCGAGATCCCGGAGCGTATCGAAGAGGCGATCGTGTTCCGCGAGCGCGGGGATCACCACGGCCCCGGCGAGGCCATCGGGCTGATCGTGACCGTGCGCTGGAAGCCAGGCGGCGTGCGCGGCGCGCTTGCCCAGGTAGCGCGCGATGGGGGTCACTGGGCCGCCCGAATCGCGGCCAGGGCCTCTTCCAGGCGGCCTTCGGGAATCCACTGGATCGGCACGCCCTGGCGCTCCATCCGGCGGAACCACGTATCCTGCCTTTTGGCGAAGCGGCTGATTTCGCCGCTGAGCTTCTGGTACAGGTCGTTCCGGTTCTTGATGGCGCCGCGAACATAGCGCGAAACGTAGCGGTACTCCAGGCCGAGCTGTTCGAGGCGCTCCCACGGCACGCCGGACGCCATCAGGTCCTCCACCTCCTCGATGAGGCCCTCGTCGAGCCGGATATTGAGCCGCCGCGCGATGCGCTGGCGCAGGACCTTGCGGTCCCAGGCGACGCCCAGCACGAGGGGATTGAGCGGCGGCGCGGGTTCCGGGGTGCTGTTGTCGGTGTGCACCGCGATTTCGATAGCGCGCAGAACGCGGTCCCGATCCAGAAGGTCCGTGGTGTTGTGGGTATCGGGCCGCAGGGCGACCAGGCGCTCCGCGAGCACCTCGGTGGACATGGGCTCCATGGCGGCGCGCAGTTCGGCGTTGTAGGGCACGGGGACCATCATTGCCGGGGAGAGCGCCGCTTCGAGGTAGAGCCCCGTGCCGCCGGCGGTGATGGGGAACTTGCCGCGCGACTGCACCTCCGCAACGGCGGCGAAGAAATCGCGCTGGAACTGAAACACGCTGTATTCGTCGCGCGGGTCCACGATATCGATCAGGTGGTGGCGCACGGGCGGGCCACCGATTTCGTATTCGTGGAGGTCTTTTCCAGTCCCGATATCGAGGCCCCGGTAGACCTGCCGGGAGTCCGCCGAGATAATCTCGCCGTCCAGGATGCGCGCCAGGGCGATCGCCAGCGCGGTCTTGCCGGATGCAGTGGGTCCGAGAATGATTAGGGAATCGTTAGCGGGCATGGGCGGGGACCTTGTACTTCCAGCGCTTTTCCGTGCATCGGGGGGCGTGTGGACCCGCCTCACGGAAAACTGACACAATAGCAGGCTCTATTATACGCGAAGCGGGCAGCCGTTGCGCGTGGGGGCGGGCCGCGCACGGTTGTGCGGCCCGACCGCGCGCCGCCGCGCTTCAAGATTCGGGGTTATGAAGAACGTACACCAGATACGCGAAATCTCGACCCTTTCGTTCAACGAGCGGGTCCTCCAGGAAGCCGAAGACGAACGGAATCCGCTCCTCGAGCGGCTGAAGTTTCTCGGCATCTTCTCGTCCAACATGGACGAGTTCTTCAAGGTCCGGGTGGCGAGTATCCACCGCCGGATCGAGCTGGGAAAGCGCGGCTTCCAGGGCATCCTCGAGGTGCTCAACGACAAGGCGCGCGGGCTGGACGAGCGCTTCCGCGCGGCCTACGACCGCATCACGCGCGAACTGGCGGACAAGGGCATCCGGATCGTCACCGAGATGGATATCGTCGCCTCGGGCGATGGCATGGAAACCTGGGTTAAGGACTACTTCCGGGCGAACATCCTTCCGGGACTCGTGCCGCTCATCTGCTACAAGACCCAGCCCTTCCCGCAATTGACCGACGGCGCGCTCTACCTGGCGGTCGTGATGCGGGGAAAGAAAAAGCGCTACGCGATCCTCGAGGTGCCCCCGGAGGTGCCCCGCTTCGTGGAATTGCCCAACGGCAACATCATGTACGTGGACGACGTTATCCGGCTCAACCTGAACGAGCTCTTCTACATCTTCGAATACGAGGAGATCGGCGCCTACGAGTTCAAGGTTTCGCGCGACGCCCAGCTCGACATTGACAACGATTTCACGGAGGGCTACATCCGCAAGATGGAGCGGGTCCTCAAGCAGCGCAAGGGCGGGCGGCCCACCCGGCTCGTGTACGACGCCGCCATGCCGCAGGGGTTCCGGCGCATGCTGCAGAAAGAGCTGAATATCGACGAGGACGATACCCTCATCCCGGGCGGGCGCTACCACAACATGAAGGATCTCATGCAGTTCCCGGCGAAGCGGGAGGACCTCATGTTCCCCAGGCTCCCCGCACTGCCGCATCCGGTGCTCGATTTCGACGTGCGCCCGATGATGGACACCATCCGCGAGCGGGATGTGCTGATCACCTACCCGTACCAGTCCTTCGGCCACGTGATCCGGCTGCTGCGCGAAGCGGCCATCGATCCCCACGTGAAGTCCATCAAAATGACGATGTACCGTTCCGCGAACCATTCGCAGGTGGTGAACGCGCTCTACAACGCGGCGCGAAACGGGAAAAAGATCTTCGTATCCATCGAATTGCAGGCCCGCTTCGACGAGCAGCACAACATCCATATCGCGGAAACGCTCACGGAGGTTGGGGCCCACGTGGTCTACGGGGTGCCGCCGCTCAAGGTGCACTCCAAGCTCCTGCTGATCGAGCGGCGCACGAGCCTCTTCGCCGGCCTGTCGACCGGCAACTTCAACGAGGCGACGGGCCGCCTGTACGTGGACAGCATCCTCCTCACCAGCGACAAGCGCATGACCGCCGAAGTGGCCGAGGTCTTCTCCTATCTGGAGACCGCCGCGATGATGCGCGCCGTGACCGCGCCGCGCTTCAAGCACCTCCTCGTCTCCCCCTTCAATTCGCGCCGCCAGCTGATGGCCCTGCTCCAGCGGGAGAAGGAAAAGGGCGAGGCGGGCTACGTCCTCCTGAAGACGAATCACCTGACCGACCCGAAGATCATCAAGAAGCTCTACGATCTGGCCGACGCCGGGGTCCAGATGGATTTCATTGTGCGGACGACCTACGCGATGAAGCCCCACCCGAAGATCCGGGCCATCTCCATTCTCGATCGCTACCTGGAGCACCAGCGCATCTATATCTTCGGAACGGGCAAGGACCGGCGGGTCTTTCTTGGTAGCGCGGATCTCATGGAGCGGAACCTGGACTGGCGAGTCGAGGTCGCTTTTCCGCTCCTGAACGAGCAGCTCGCCGAACACGTGCACGACCTCATGCAAATCCAGATCGCGGACACGGCCAAAGCGCGTATACTGGACGATACCCAGAGCAACCCCTACGTGGGCGACAACGCGGATGGCCTGCGCGCCCAATGGGCCACGCGCGCGCATTTTGAGTCCCTGCTGGCGGAGAACGCCAACGCGGTGGACGCCGCCGCGACGTAAGAGGAACGGCCGGGATGGCGGAGAAACTGCTGGTAGACGGGTACAACGTGTTGCACCACTCGCGGAAGTTGTTGCGGCTGGTGCGTCAGGACATGGAAACCGCACGCGAAGCCTTGATCGACAAGGTCGCCCACTACTGCATTCAGACCGGCCACCAGGTGACCATCGTGTTTGACGGGCAGGGCGCGCAGGTGGTGCAGCGGGTCGAGCACTACCGATCCGTGCCGGGGCTCGAAGTGCTCTACGCGCCCGGACAACTGACCGCGGACGCCGTCATCGAGCGCATGGTCTACCAGACGCCGCGCAAGATGGACGTGGCCGTGGTCACGAGCGATCGCGGCGTGCGCGATCTGTGCCGGGGCATGGGCGCGCTGGTGATGGACGCCAACAACTTTTTGCAGAGCATCCAGGATTCACGCGCGGACGCCGGGGAAACCGTCCGCAATACCCAGAAGCCGGCCCCGGTCAACGTGGAAGACCGCCTTGACGAACGGTCGCGGTCGATACTGGAGCAGCTCCGGAAGAAGCTGTAGCCACCGCTCCCGCCCCCCGAAATCACCCCGCTCAGGCCTTGCGTTCTTCCTCAAGTTTCTCCTTGAGCCGCTTTTCCACCGCCGGGCTCACGAAGTGGCTGAGCGATCCCCCAAAAGCCGCAATTTCCTTCACAAGGCGCGAGCTGAGGAAAAGATACGGTTCGCTCGGCATCAGGTTGACGGTGTCGATTTCGGGGGCGAGCTTGTGGTTGTTGATCGCCATCGTAAGCTCGAATTCGAAGTCCGAAACCACCCGCAAACCCCGGATCAGCGCCACCGCCCCCTTCTTCTGCGCGAACTGCACCGTGAGCGACTTGAAGTGATCGATCGATACCCTCGGAATGCCCGCGACCATCTCCGTGAGCATCTCGACGCGCTCCTCCACGGAAAACAGGCCCACCTTGGCGTCATTCACAGCGACGGCCACGATGACGTGGTCGAAAATGTTTACCGCGCGCTCGATGAGGTCCAGGTGGCCGAGTGTGGGGGGGTCGAAACTGCCGGGATACACCGCGATCCGCTCAGGCATCCGTATACTCTCCTTTTACCGCGGCCGCCAGGGCGCATTCGTAGACCTTGCGGACGGGGACGCCCGCCTGGGCCGCCGCCCGCATGCAATCCTCGTATTCCGGCGCGGTGCTGATGGCCTCGCCGTCGCGCGAGCCGATCTTTATCCGAACCGGGCCCCACGGTGTGGCCACCGTCTTCCAGTCGCGGTCCAGTATCACGCGCTGCTCCGTTCGCGTGCGCACGCCCAGCGTCGTGGAGTGGCTGAACAGGATGTCGCACAGGGCCCGGGCGCGGGATTCCTCCGCCAGCACGGTGACCTTGTGTGCGGGGCGGCCTTTCTTTCCGATGACCGGCGTCAGGAAGGCATCCAGGGCGCCGCCGTCCATTAGTCCGGCAACCAGCGGTGCCAGCAACTCGCCCGACATGTCGTCGAGGTTGGCTTCCAGCACCTGGATGGATTCGGTGGCGCCCGCGGCGCCCTCGCTCTCGCCAATCAGGACGCGCAGCACATTGGCGCGGTCCGGCAGGTTTTTCGTGCCGCTGCCGTAGCCGATGGCCTCCACCCGCATGAGGGGCGCCGGGCCAAACTCGCGCACGCGGTGGTCGACCAGCGCGGCGCCGGTCGGCGTGACGAGTTCGCCGTCCACCGCGCCGCCGTAGGTCGGCTTGTTCTGGAGGAGGCGCGCCGTAGCGGGCGCGGGCACCGGCATAATGCCGTGATCGCATTTGACTGTGCCCGACCCCACGTGGAGCGGCGAACACACGAAGCGCTCGATGCCCAGCAGGTGAAAGCCCAGCTGCGCGGCGACGATGTCGACGATGGAATCGACGGCGCCCACCTCGTGAAAGTGGACCTTGTCGATGGTGGTCCCGTGGACCGAGGCCTCCGCGCGCCCCAGCGCCTGAAAAGTCTCGATGGCCGCATCTTTCACCGGCCCGGGCAGCGCGCTGTGCTGTATGAGCTTCTCGATATCCGCCAGATGCCGGTGCGGCTGTTGGTGATGATGGCCATGATCATGATCGTGGTGATGGTGATGCCCGTGACCATGCTCATGTTCGTGATCATGATCATGATCGTGGTCATGGTGATGATGCTCGTGGCCAGGATCATGGTCATGATGATGCCCGTGCCCGTGCCCGTGCCCGTGCCCGTGGTCGTGCTCGTGATCATGATGATGGTGATGGCCGTGGTCATGATCATGGTGGTGATGGCGCCCGTGTTCGTGGCCATCCTCAATCACCTTGAATTGCGTGGCGTGCACGCCTTTCTTGAGCACCTTCTCCGCCGTGACGTGGTAGCCCTCGACCCCCAGCGATTCGAGGCCCGCCTGTATGGCGGCAAAATCGGCCCCCGCGTCGATCAGGGCGCCCACCGTCATGTCGCCGCTGATGCCGCTGTAACAGTCAAAATAGATGGTTTTCATGGTTCGCCTTTACCGCGGCGCGGCTTGTTCGTTGGTCTTGCGGCCAGAGAATTCCGCGACATCTCGCGGGCGCCGCTGGCGCGCCGTCATGCGCATCCGCTCGCCATGCGGTTGATGGTGGAAGCGGCCACGGCGGCCCCGAAACCGTTGTCGATATTGACGACGGTGACCCCCGTGCCGCAGGAGTTGAGCATACCAAGCAGCGCCGCCAGGCCGCCGAAACTCGCGCCGTATCCGACCGAGGTTGGCACCGCGATGATGGGGCAACGCACGAGGCCGGCGAGCGCGGACGGGAGGGCGCCTTCCATGCCGGCGCAGCAAATGATCACGCTGGCGCGCAGCAGCTTGTCGCGCTGGTGAAGCAAACGGTGGATCCCCGCCACGCCGACATCGGTAATGGTCTCGACCGGATTCCCGAGCAGTTCACAGGTAACGCGCGCCTCCTCGGCCACGGGCAGATCGCTCGTGCCCGCGCAGACCACCGTAATCGTGCCCTTTGCCAGTTCCGGCGTCTTGATGGTTATGCTGAAGGCGCGAGCGAGCTCGTGGTGGACCGCGTCTGGGTGGGCCGCGCAGACCGCCTGGATCACCTCCGGCGAGCACCGGGTGCCCAGCACACTGGTGTTCCGCTCGCGCATCCGCCCCGTAATGGCGACCACCTGTTCGGGGGTCTTGTACTCGCAGAAGATCGTCTCAGGATAGCCCTTGCGCAGCTCCCGGTGATGATCAATCTTTGCGAAGCCGAGATCCTCGAAAGGCAGGTGGCGCAGGTTTTCGACCGCATCGGTCGGCGCAAGGCGCCCGCCGGCGACGTCTTCCAGTAGTGCTTGCAGCGTTTGATGGTCCATAGTGACTTACCCGTTCCCCGGGAACACGGGGGTAGACAAAGTGTAGCGTAAGGGATGTCTGAATTACAGCGCGATCACGTCCGGCATCGTCTGTTCCTCGGGCCCGAGCACGAGCAGCGCGCTCTGATCCGGAGTGAAGATTTCCGCGCAGCAGGTCTTGACGTCCGCCAACGTAACAGCGTCGACCCTTGAGATTATTTCGGATATCGGAACAAGCTTGCCGTAGTACATCATGGACTTCGCCATACGCGCCATCCGCGTAAAGGTGCTTTCCATCGCCATAAGCATGCCCCCCTTGATCTGCTCCCGGTTCAGCTCCAGCTCCTCCTCCGAGAGACCATTGTCGCGCAGCTTCCGGAGTTCCGCAAAAGTCAATTCCAGGGTGTTCGCAAGCTGTTGCGGAGCCACGGCGGCGTACACCCCGAGCGAGCCGGCGGTCAGGTAGAACGCGTCGAAGGTGTAGATGCTGTACGCCAGCCCCTCCTCCTCGCGAATGCGCTCGAAGAGGCGCGACGTCGAGCCGCCGCCCAGGATGTTGCTGGTCATGTCGTAGGCGTACTTCCGCTCGTCGTAGAGCGAGGGGGCGGGAAAAGCCAGCGTAATGTGCGATTGGGCGATGTCGCGGTGCACCGCCCGGATCCCGCTTTGGAACCGGGGCGCCGCGTCAAGCGGCGGAACCGCGCCCACCGAAATGGAGCCAAACTCCGCCGACACCTGATCGATCACCGCGCGACGGTCGAAGTTGCCGGCAATAGAAAACACCATGTTTTCCGGGCGGTACCAGCGCCGGAAGAAGTCAACCACATGGTCGTAGCCCAGTGCCGAAACGGATTCCGCCGACCCGGAGATCGAGCGCCCGAGCGCGTGGCCCGGCCAGTGATGTTCCGTAATCAGGTCGTGAACGTATTCGTCCGGCGTGTCCTCGATCGAGGCAATCTCCTCCAGAATGACATTCCGCTCCTTCTCCAGATCGCAGAAGAGGGAGTTCTTGACGAGGTCCGCCAGGATCTCGATGCCGGTGGCGACGTGCTTTTCGAGCACCTTGACGTAGAGGCAGGTGTATTCGCGCGAGGTGAAGGCGTTCAGCTGGCCGCCGCGGCTTTCGATCGCCGCCATGATCTCGTGAACATTCCGGTTCGATGTCCCTTTGAAAAACAGGTGCTCCAGAAAGTGGGCTATCCCGTTCTCGTCCGCGCGCTCATTGCCCGATCCGGTCCGTATCCAGACGCCGATACTGGCGGAGTGCAGGTACGGCAGCGGCTCCAGGCAGACCGCCAGGCCGTTGTCCAGCGTTATGACCTCCGCATCCTCCTGCGTGTAGACGATATCACTCAACGGTTTGCATTCCTTCCAGCACGTGTGCGCGACTCAGGCCCGCGCGCTCCTGAAATGGCCGCCGCGCCGGCAGCGGTAGCGCGCCGGCGCGGGGCCTCAAAAAAATGGCGCTTCCACGGGGAAGCGCCATCGTATCCATACATTCCCGATTACCGGCGCCCGCCGCGGTCGCCGCCGCCGCGCCCGCCGCGATCACCACCGCGCCCGCCGCCACCGCCGCGTCCGCCGCGATCACCGCCACGTCCGCCACGGTCGCCGCCGCGCCCGCCCCGGTCACCCCGGTCGCGGTCACGGCTGGCTTCCTTCTTTTCAAGCTCGCTCGGGTCCACCCGGCCCAGCTCGACGTCGGCCTGCACTTTGGACAGGTTGACGCGGCCCATCTTGTCGATCTCGATCACCTTGATGTCGATCTCGTCGCCGACGTCCACCACGTCCGTCACCTCGTTTACGCGGCCGGGGGCCAGCTCGGAGATGTGGATCATGCCTTCCTTGTTGCCCACCACGGTGCAGAAGGCGCCGAAGTTCATGATGCGCGTGATGGTGCCCTTGTAGAGCGCGCCCACCTCGACGTCCGCCGTGATTTCCTTGATGAGGTCAATCGCGGCCTGCGCGCTGGCGGCGTCCACCGCGGCGACATTGACGGTGCCGTCATCTTCCACGCTGATTTCCGAACCCGTTGAGGTCTGGATTTCGCGGATGACCTTGCCTCCCGGCCCGATGATGTCGCGGATCTTGTCGACGTCAATCTTGATCGTGTAGATGCGCGGCGCATACGGCGAGAGGTCCTCGCGCGGCCTGTCGATGCATTCCAGCATCTTGCCGAGAATGTATTCGCGGCCGGCCTTGGCCTGTTCGAGGGCCTTCTGCATCGTTTCGCGGGAGAGCCCCTTGATTTTGGTGTCCATCTGGAAGGCCGTGATGCCGTCCTTCGTTCCGCAGACCTTGAAATCCAGGTCGCCCAGGTGATCCTCGTCGCCCAGGATGTCGCTCAGGATGCGGATCTCGTCGCCTTCCTTGATCATGCCCATGGCGATGCCCGCCACCGGCGCCTTGATCGGGACGCCGGCGTCCATCATGCAGAGCGTGCCGCCGCAGACGGTCGCCATCGAGCTCGAACCGTTGCTTTCGGTCACCTCCGACACAATGCGGACGGTGTACGGGAAGTCCTTGAGCGTTTCATCGGCCGCGCGCTCTTCCTCGCTCACAAACGGCACCATGTTCATCAGCGCGCGCTCCGCCAGTTTGCCGTGGCCGATTTCGCGGCGGCCCGGACCCATAATGCGGCGCACTTCGCCCACCGACCAGGAGGGGAAGTTGTAGTGCAGGAAAAAGCGGCGGAATTCATCGCCCGTGAGCTCATCGAAGCGCTGCTCGTCGCGGGTCGTGCCGAGGGTTGTGGTCACGAGGGCCTGGGTTTCGCCGCGCGTGAAGAGGGCGGAACCGTGGGCGCGCGGAAGCACGCCAACTTCGATCGTGATATTGCGGATTTCGTCGAGTGCGCGCCCGTCCATGCGGCGGTTGGTCTCGATGACCTGGCCCCGCATGACGCGCTTCTTCAAGTCGCTGAACGCCGCCTTCGCGTCGCCTTCGAGCTCCGCCCAGCGCTCCTCGCCGTATTTCTCCGCGAGCGCGGCGAGGGCTTCGTCCTTGATCGCGTCGATGGTTTCGTAGCGCACCTGCTTTTCGGAAATCGCCTGCGCTTCCTTGACGCGGCCGGCGTACCCTTCGATGGCCGCCACGATTTCGTCGTTGAGGTTGATTACCTCCACCGGCATCTTCTCCACGCCCGCCTTTTCGCGGAGCTCGTGGATCGCTCGGATGATCTTCTGGATGTGCGCGTGGCCGAATTCCAGGGCGTCCAGCATAAGGGACTCGGGTACTTCGTGTGCGTGCCCTTCCACCATCGTGATCGCGTCGGCCGTGCCGGCGATGACAATGTCGATATCGCTCTCGGGCATCAGCTCCATCGAAGGATTGACCACAAGCTGGCCGTCAATCATCCCCACGCGCACCGCGCCAATCGGCTCGGAAAGCGGCACTTTCGAAATGTGCAGCGCCGCCGAGGCCGCGTTGATGCTCATCACATCCGGATCATTGACATTGTCCGCCGAAAGCACGGTCTGGCAGACCTGAAGCTCGTTCAGGAAGCCCTTGGGGAACAGCGGACGCAGGGGGCGGTCCGTCATGCGGCACACGAGGATCTCGCGCTCCGAGGGGCGCGCCTCGCGGCGGAAGAAATTCCCCGGGATCTGGCCCACCGCGTAGAACTTCTCGCGGTAGTCGACCGTCATCGGGAAGAAATCCTGGCCCGGCCGCGCGTCGGGCGCAACGCAGACCGCCGAAAGGACCATGGTGTCGCCGCTGCGGCAAATCACCGATCCGTGGGCCTGCTTCGCGATGCGCCCCGTTTCAAATTCCAGTGTTACGTCGTCCAATTGGACAGAAAGGCGTACTGTTGACATAGTTCTTCTAACTCCGTGGACACAGTATCGCCTCCCACAACGATCGGGCCCGTCTTTTTCATCTCTTCTTCTTCGTTCTTCCATGCGCCGTCGGCGGCGCAACGCGCGTAGTGCGCGGGCGGACGCCAGGGGGTCTGCTGCTGTCCTGGGCTGGTCCGCTTTTCGGCCTCGCCCGGCGGGGGCCGGTGAGGCCAGGTCCTTCCCGGCGGTAGCCGCGCAGTGCGGGGAGCCGCCGGTAAGGCATGCGTGATAAAACACTCGGGGCGGCGCTACCGCCGCCCCGAGGGCATTCCTTACTTACGCAGGCCGAGCTCCGCGATGAGCGCCCGGTAGCCTTCCAGATCGTTGTTCCGGAGGTAGGCCAGCAGATTGCGCCGCTTGCCCACCAGCCGCAGCAAACCGCGCTGTCCGGCAAAGTCCTTCTTGTGCACCTTGAAGTGCTCGGTCAGGTCGTTGATACGCTGCGTCAGAAGCGCGATCTGCACTTCCGTCGACCCCGTATTCTTCTCGTCCTTCCCGAATTTCTTGATGACTTCCTGCTTCTGTTCCTTGGTTATCGCCATGGATTCACCTTTCGTTGTATTCACCCGGGCCAAGTGCGCCGCCGGTGACCGCGGTCGACCGAGCGCCGGGCAACTCCACAAAATCCCGGCAAGACGCCGGGCGATTCAACTGTGCTATTTGTCCGTCAACGCGGCGATGCCCGGAAGGATCTTCCCTTCGAGCATCTCCAGCGAAGCGCCGCCGCCCGTAGAAACGTGCGACATCTTCTCCGCCAGGCCGAACTGCGCGACCGCGGCCGCGGTATCGCCGCCGCCGATCACGCTCGTGATGGTCTCGCTTTCGGCAAGCAGATCCGCGATGGCGCGGGTGCCGCCGGCAAACTTCTCCATCTCAAACACGCCCACCGGGCCATTCCAGACGACCGTGGCCGCCTTCTTGATGGCTTCGAGGAACTGTTCCCGGGTCTTGGGCCCGATATCCAGGCCTTCCCAGCCGTCCTCGATCTCGCCCAGGCCGCAAACCTTCGTGTTCGCGTCGTTCGAGAAGGCGTCCGCGACGATATTGTCCACGGGAAGGAGCAATTCTACTCCTTTTTCCTTCGCCTTTGCCATCACCTGATTCGCCGTGTCGAGGCCGGCCTCGTCGAGCAGCGAATTGCCGATGGCGTAGCCCTGCGCCTTCATGAAGGTGTAGGCCATGCCGCCGCCGATGATCAGCGTGTCGACGAGGTTGAGCAGGTTGTCGATGACCGTGATCTTGTCCGACACCTTCGCGCCGCCCAGAATCGCGATCAGCGGCCGCTTCGGGCTGTGCAGCACGCCGCCGATGTACTCGATCTCCTTGGCGACCAGGAAGCCCGCCGCGCTCTGCGCCACGTACTTCGTCACGCCCTCGGTCGAGGCGTGTGCGCGGTGCACCGTGCCGAACGCGTCGCTGACGTAGACATCCGCCAGCTTCGCCAGCTGCTCGGAAAGCGCCGGATCGTTCTTCGTTTCACCGGGGTGAAAGCGCGTGTTCTCCAGCAGGAGAATATCGCCGGCGGCCAGCTTGGCCACCGCCGCCTCCACCTCGGGGCCCACGATGTCGTCGGCCTTGGACACATTGCCGCCCACCAGCTTGCGCAGCTCGTCCGCGACAGGATCCATCTTGAACTTGCTGTTGTCCTCGCCGGCTTTGGGGCGGCCCAGGTGCGACATCAGAATCAGCTTCCCGCCCTGGTCGCGGACGTACTGGATGCTCTTGAGCGCCGCCACAATGCGGGTGTTGTCCCGCACCGTGCCGTCCGCGTTCTGCGGGACGTTAAAGTCCACCCGCATGAGCACGCGCTTGTCCTTCAATTGAAGGTCGGTGATACTCAGCTTGTTCATGACTAGCCGGCCATCTTCTTGAACAGGTCGATGCAGCGGCAGGAGTAGCCCCACTCGTTGTCGTACCAGGATACAACTTTGGCGAAGTTGCCGTCCATGACGGTCGTGCTCAGCGCGTCGAATACGCTGGAGTGCGGGTTGCCAATCACGTCCACGGAGACAATGGGATCTTCCGTGTACTGGAGGATGCCCTTCAGGGGGCCGTCCGCCGCGGCCTTAACCGCCGCGTTGATTTCTTCGGCGGTCGTGCTCTTGTTAAGTTCGACCACCAGGTCGACCACGGAGCCGTTAATGACCGGGACGCGCATCGCCATGCCGTCCAGCTTGCCCTTCAAGTCGGGCAGCACCTGGCCCACGGCGCGCGCGGCGCCGGTGCTGGTCGGGATGATGGACTGGGCCGCGGCGCGGGCGCGGCGAAGGTCCTTGTGGGGCTGGTCCTGGGCCGGCTGGTCGTTCGTGTAGGCGTGAATGGTGGTCATGAGACCGCGCTTAATGCCAAAGTTCTCGTGCAGCACCTTCGCGAAGGGGGCCAGGCAGTTGGTTGTGCAGCTCGCGTTGGACACGATCTTGTGCTCGGGCTTGAGGATATCGTCGTTCACGCCCATCACGACGACGGCGTCGATCGCGTCCTTGGGTGGCACGCTGAGGAGCACCTTCTTCGCGCCTGCCTGCAGGTGCATTTCGCACTGCGCCTTCGCGCGGAAAACGCCCGTGGATTCCAGCACCAGTTCCACGCCGAGCTCGCTCCAGGGCAGCTCGGCGGGGTTCTTGATGGCCGTAATCTTGATTTCCTTGCCGTTGACGACGATGGAGTTTTCTTTCGCCTCCACGGCGCCCTTGAAGTTGCCGTGGACACTGTCATACTTGAGCAGGTGGGCGAGGGTCTTCGCGTCGGTCAGGTCGTTAATCGCCGCAACTTCAAAGCCTGGCTCTTCGAGCAGCAGCTTGAAGACGTTGCGCCCGATACGGCCAAAGCCGTTGATTCCGATTTTCGTAGCCATGGTACATTCCTTTCGCTTGTTCGAGACACGTAAATACAGTCAGCGCGTCTGGTTCCCGCCGCGGTTCGCGCGGCACACCGGTCTTGGCCGGTATTCGGAACGCATCCGTGAATGAAGGAGAAAGACGTTGCTTGCGGCGCTCGGGGGCGCTGGATTGCCCCACAATCCGGGCCGGATCGGGGGATCGTCCGGCCTGCGCAGTAACTTTCAACCCTGTCCGTCTTCGCAGGGACCTGTTTTTCCATTCACGAATCGCGGAAAGTATGTCACATCGCCGCGCCGCAAGTCAATTCGTCCGCCGCGCCCGACGGGGCGTCGGTCGTGTCTGGAAAAGGAGGGGAGGGGCCCCGGGTGGTCAGCTCCAGGGCCCCTCAGGGAAGAGAGTCATAGAAACGGTTGTTCTATACCCGAAGTATAGCGCAAATTCTTAAATACGTCAAGACGGAATTGCTGGTTTCCGTAAAAAAATATACGCCCAAAAGGGTGGGAAGTCATAAGTGCTTTCAAAAAAATAACTTGTGACGATGCTTGTGGTCGCGCCAATCCTCGTTCTTGCGCCGGAAGGGAATAGAAAAGCCCGCAGTCGCTGGCGACCGCGGGCTGAACCCGGCATGGTGACGCGTCTCGGGTGATCAGTCGTCGTCGAGATCGTCGAAATTGAAACTCTCGCCATCGCCATCGTCGCCATCATCGTCGTCGTCATCAAAGCTGAATGCGGCCCCGTCGCCCTCGTCGCCGGATTCATCATCGTCATCGTCATCATCATCATCATCATCATCATCATCGCCGTCGTCGTCGTCAAAGCTGAAGGACGTATCGTCATCGTCCCCCGCATCGGCGCTTGCCTCCTCCTTTTTGCCATAGTAATCGTCGTCGTCGTCCTCGTCGTCCTCCACCTCGAAGCCAAGCGCGCGCGCCAGCGCCTTGATATCGGCGTTCCCCTCCATCGCCTTGCGCTTCTCCTCCTCGAATTTCACGTCGCCGGCCTTCTCCTTGCAGCGGACGTCAATGAGCTGCGCGTTCTCGAAGCACTGGCCGATTTCGGAGAGGACCTCCTTCAGCGCATCCTTGAAGTTCTGGTCGCCCTTCATGGCCGCCTCGGCCTTGCCGCGGTCCTTTCCGGGATTCGAGCTGAGTCCGATCTTGAATGACATGCGGAGTTCTCCAGTCACTGGGGGAGCGGCGGCGGACGCGCCCTGGCTGCCGCCCGCGCCGTCCTCCCTGCCAGCCGCCAGTCTAGCAGAAGGGCGGCGCGCCGGCAAGCCATTTTCGCGCGCGCCGGGCAACGGGACGGCGCCGGGTGCTATCATAGCGCCCGCGGGTCCCCCCGGGGTCCGCGAAACCAACAGGAGACAATATGTCTGGATACTACCGGCAGCCCACGGTGCATGGAGACACGGTCGTTTTTGTTTCCGAGGATGACCTCTGGCGCGTGCCGTTGGCCGGCGGGACGGCGTTGCGCCTCACCGCGAGCCAGGGGGCCGTCGCGACGCCATGTCTCGCGCCCGATGGCAAATGGATCGCGTTCAGCGCGCGGGAAGAGGGCGCGTGGGAGGTCTACGTCATGCCCGCGAATGGCGGCCCCGCGGAACGGCTGACCTTTCAGGGGGGCGTCGCCGTCGTGGTGGGCTGGGTGGGCGACGGCGCCGAAATTCTCTATTCGAGCGACGCGGACGCCCCATTCAGCCGCGCGCGCCATCTGTGGTCCGTGCCGCGAACGGGCGGCATTCCGGCGCGGCTGCCGTGGGGCATTGCGAACCACCTGAGCCGCGGCCCCGGGAACAGTGCGGTTATTGGAAGAAGCACGGGCGACCCCGCACGGTGGAAGCGCTATCGCGGCGGCAACGCGGGCCAGCTCTGGGTCGATCGCGAGGGCGAGGGAACATTTGAACGGATCAATCCCGTTGAGGGCAACATCACCGCGCCCATGTGGATCGGGAAGCGCATCTACTTCATTGCCGACCACGAAGGCGTCGGCAACCTCTACAGCTGCACGCCCGCCGGGCGAAACGTCCACCGACACACGCACCACGAGGACTTTTACGCGCGCGGCGCGAGCACCGACGGCCGCACGGTCGTCTATCACGCGGGCGGCGACCTCTATCGCTACGACATCCGCGAGGACACCGCGCAAAAAATACCCGTGGACCTGCCCAGCCCCCGCGTGCAGCGGAACCGGCGTTACGCCCCGGCGGACAAGTACCTTCAGGGATACCAGCTCCGGCCCGACGGAAAGGCGCTCGCCCTGACCGCGCGCGGAAAACTGTTCACGATGGGCAACTGGGAAGGTCCCGTCTTCCAGCACGCCAACGAACCCGCCGCGCGCGCCCGGCTTTGCGCCTGGCTGAACGACGGCAAGCGCGTGGTTTTTGTATCGGATCGCACGGGCGAAGAGCGCCTCGAAATTGCGGACACCACGGGAACGGGGAAGCCGCGCACGTTGAAGAAAATCGATATCGGCCACGCCATGGGACTTGCGGTTTCGCCGATCACCGATCGCGTTGCGGTGGAAAACCACCGCTTCGAGCTTATCGTGGCCGACCTGGCGTCCGGCAAGAGCCGCACCGCGGACCGCAGCGAATTCGGCCCCATTACGGGCGCGGCCTGGTCGCCCGACGGCCAGTGGATCGCCTATTCCTTCCCGGATACGTCGCGGACCCGCGTCATTCGGCTCTACCACGCCCCCACCGGAAAGCGGTTCTGCGTCACCCGCTCCGAATTCTTCGACGCCGCGCCGTCGTGGGACCCGGAAGGCAAATACCTCTACTTCCTGTCGTTTCGCGCGTTTAATCCCGTCTACGATACGCTCCACTTCGATCTCGGCTTCCCCAAAGCGATGCGGATTATGGTGGCTCCCCTCCGGCTGGACGTGCCCGATCCCTTCGTGCTCCGCCCGGATCCCCCCGAGACCCCAAAGGCCGATGCCGAAAAAGACAAGGACAAAGAGAAGGACAAAGAGAAGGGCACGAAGGTCGCTCCGATCAAAATCGATACCGCCGGCCTTACGGACCGGATCCTGATGTTCCCGCGCGAAGCCAGCCGCTACGGCCGCGTCGTCGGGCTCAAGGGCAAGCTGCTCTACAGCGAATACCCCATACGCCATGCCCTCGGCGGCAACGGGGGATCGGGCGAGGGCCGCGGGAGCGTCTACTGTTTCGACCTGGCCTCGATGAAGGAGGAACAGATCCTCACCGGGGTCGATGGTTTCTCGCTCTCGCGCAATCGCGCCATGCTCATCTATCGTTCCGGCAAGAAACTGCGCGTGGTCAAGGCGGGGGAGAAGCCGGCCGAACAGAAAGCAAACGGCCTGGTGCGCGACGGCGGCAAGTCGACCGGCTGGATCGATCTCGACCGCATCAAGGTCGCCGTCGATCCGCCTCAGGAATGGCGGCAGATGTTCCGCGAAGCCTGGCGGCTCCAGCGCGACTATTTCTGGGACGAAAAAATGTCCGGCGTGGACTGGAAAAAAGTGTACCGCCGCTACGAACCCCTCCTGGAGCGTGTCTCCTGCCGGGGTGAATTGTCCGACCTCCTGTGGGAGATGCAGGGCGAACTCGGCACGTCGCACGCCTACGAATACGGAGGCGATTATCGAAGCGCGCCCCACATGCCGCAGGGAATGCTTGGAGCCGACCTGGCCTGGGACGCGCGCGGCAAGGGATATCGGATCGGGTCCATGATCGCCGGCGATTCGTGGGATGAAGACGCGCACTCGCCCCTGCTCGCGCCGGGAACGGGCGTGGCGAAGGGCGATCTGATTCTGGCCATCAACGGGCAGCCTCTCTCCAAAGCGGTGACGCCCGGGCACGCCCTCGTGAACCGGGCCGGCCAGCAGGTGGCCCTGACCGTGCGCCGCAAGAAAGCCGCCCCGCGCGTGGTGACCGTGCGCGCGCTTGGCGGCGAGCAACTACTCCGCTACCGCGCCTGGGTCAACGAGAAGCGCGCCGAGGTCCACCGCCGTGGCGGCGGGCAGGTTGGTTACGTGCACATCCCCGACATGGGCGCGCGCGGCTATGCGGAATTCCACCGGGGCTGGCTGCCGGAGCTGCATTACCCGGCGCTGATCGTCGATGTGCGCTTCAACGGCGGCGGGCACGTCTCCCAGTTGCTGCTGGAAAAGCTGGCCCGCAAGCGCCTCGGCTACGACGTGGCGCGCTGGCATGCGCCGGAGGCCTACCCGCGCGAGTCGGTTCAGGGGCCGATGGTCGCGCTGACCAACGATTTCGCGGGGTCCGATGGCGATATCTTCTGCCATTGCTTCAAGCGCATGGGCCTGGGCCCCCTTATCGGCTCCCGGACCTGGGGAGGCGTCATCGGAATCAGCCCGCGCACCGCGCTCGTCGACGGAAGCGTGACCACGCAGCCGGAGTTCTCGTTCTGGTTCGACGATGTCGAGTGGGGCGTGGAAAACTACGGCACGGATCCCGACCAGGAGGTCTATATCACCCCCCAGGACTACAAGGCCGGGCGCGATCCGCAACTTGAGGCGGGTCTGGAGGCGATTCTGGGCTTGCTGAAGGAGAACCCGCCGGCCTTGCCGCCGTTCCAGAAGCGGCCGGCGCGGAATCTGCCCCGCCTGCCCCGGCGCGATGGCGCATCCGGGGGGAAACGAAGCCGGTAAAAGCGATACAATCAGGGCCCGCGCGCCGGTCCCTCCAACACAACCACCGCGCGCTACCCCAAATAACCGACCAGGAGTACTGCTCATGTTCCGTCCACGCATTCTCGCCCGTGCCCTTCTCGTTGCCGGACTGGCCTGCGCCTCCCTGGCGTCCGCCGGAACGGTGACCATTTACCGCGATACCTTCGGCGTGCCGTACATCTACGGCGATACCGACGCCGGCGCCGCCTTCGGGCTTGGCTACGCCCAGGCGGAAGACCGGCTCGACGATCTCTACATCAACATCCGGCAGGCGGTCGGACGCATGGCCGAGGTGCTCGGCAAGGATCACCTGCAGTCCGACTACATGATGCGCCTCGCCCGCAACGCCGAGCGCTGCGCGGAATACTGGCCCACCGCGCCGGAGCCGCTTCGCGCCATCGGCGACGGGTTTGCGGCCGGCGTGAACGCGTGGCTCGCCGACAATCCCGGAAAGGCTTCGCCCTACGCCCTCGACCTGGAGCCGTGGCATGGCCTCGCCGTCATGCGCGCCATGATCCTGAACTGGCCGCTGGGCAACATTCGCGACGAGCTACGGCAAAAAGGGAACACGCTGGGCTGGGGCTCCAACGAGTGGGCGGTGGCCCCCGAGCGCAGCGCGGACGGCAGCGCCATCCTGCTGGCCGATCCGCACCTCACATGGCAGGGCATGTCCGTGTTTTACGAGGCGCACGTGTATGGCGACGCGCTGGCGGAGCAGCACGGCTTCTTTCTCGTGGGCGTGTACCTGCTTGCCTACGGGCACAACCAGCACGTCGGCTGGGCCCCCACCACCGGCGGCCCCGACACCGGCGACGTGTACGCCATGAAGCTCAACCCGGACAACCCCACCCAGTATGAATACGATGGCGAATGGCGCGACGCGAAGGTCGGGATGATCTCCATACCCGTGAAGGGCGGCGACCCCGTCCAGATGCCCACCTACACCACCCATCTTGGACCCGCGTTCGCGGAGCCGAACATCGAAAAGCAGACCATCCTCGTCGGCGCAACGCCGTACTTCGATCAGATGCAGCTCCTCGAACAAGGCTACAAGACCCTCCAGGCGCGCAATGTGGACGAGTTCACGGAAGCGATTTCGATGAACCAGTTCATGCAGCAAAACCTGATGTCCGCGGACCGCGACGGCAATATCGCGTATGCGCGCGTGGGCATGACGCCCATCCGGCCCGAGGGCTACGACTGGGGCGCGCCGGTGCCCGGGAATACCTCGAAAACAGCCTGGCTCGGCATCCATCCCCTCTCGGATCACGTCCAGATCAAGAATCCGCCCCACGGCTACATGCAGAACTGCAACATCAGCCCCGAGTTCATGATGGTCGACTCACCGCTCACCCCGGACAAGTACATCGACTACCTCTACAACGTCAGCTGGGATACCCGGAACAGCCGCGGTGATCGCGCGCTCCAGGTCCTCGACGCGGACGACAGCCTCACCCGGGAAGAGGCCATCGACCTGGCCTTCGATATCACCGATCCCTACTGGGCGGGTTGGAAGTCGGCCCTGGAGAAGGTGGCCATTGGGCCCGCGAAGGTCGCCCTGGAAGATGCTGGCTACAAAACCGACTTCGACCGCCTCCTGAACTGGGATGCCCGCTACCACCGGGACAGCACCGCCGCCCCGCTCGTGCGCTACTTCCGCCTGACAGCCTTTGAGAAAGTCGACCCCGGCAAGGTCAACGCCGGGCGCCACCTCAATATGGACGAGCTCTTCGCCTTGAAGGACGCGCTCGACGAGGCCCGCGAGCAGATGATCGCGCTCTACGGGCGCACCGATATCGCCTGGGGCGACATGATCACCGTGGGCCGCGGCGGGAAATTCTTCCCCGCGTCCGGCGGCGACTACGGCGGCGGCGAAAACGACAAGCGCGTTCGAAGCCTCCTCAGCCTCGGGGTGCGGGAGACGGAACAGGGGAGCGGCAAATACCTGGCGAACAAGGGTTCCATGGCCATGATCCTCATGTTCATGCACGAGGACGGGGTGGAGTCCTACACCTGCGTCCCATGGGGTCAGAGCGCCGATCCCGATTCGCCGCACTACATGGACCAGGGCGAGAAGCTGTTCACCCAGCGCAAGTTCAAGCCGGTCTTCCGTACGAAGGAAGCCCTCCTGGAAAACACGACCTCGGAGAAGACCCTGACGTACGACCCCAGCTGACTCGGGGCGAAAATAGACTGCCGACTACCGCCTCCTCGCGCCGCTTCACCGTGAGCGCGGGGAGGCGTTGCCGATAGTACGATGGGCCGACGCCCGGAAAGGACTCGTTGTGAAGCATATCCGCGTCGCCATAACCCGCGACCCCGGCACGGAAGACCTCCCCCTGCCCGCCTATGAATCGGCCCTGGCCGCCGGGATGGATCTCCGCGCCGCAGTGGCGGAGCCGCTCACCCTCGCGCCCGGTGATCGCGCCATGATCCCCACCGGCATCCGCATCGGGCTGCCCCCGGGCGCGGAGGCGCAGGTCCGCCCGCGAAGCGGGCTCGCCATCCGCCACGGCATCTCCATGGTCAACAGCCCCGGCACCATCGACGCCGACTACCGCGGGGAGGTCCAGGTCCTGCTCATCAACCACGGCCGCGAACCTTTCACCATCCAGCGCGGCGATCGCATCGCCCAGCTCGTGGTCGCGCCCGTCTTTCACGCCGGGTGGGACCTCGTCGACGCGCTCGACGAAACGCTTCGCGGCGATGGCGGCTTCGGGCACACCGGGGTATAGGGACGGGCGCGGCTATCGGCGCGGGAGACAAGCGGGCCGCGGGTCACATTGCTTGTCGCGGTGGTCCTGGAGGGAATAGAAGGATTCTTGCAAGCGGGCCCACGTTGCAGCGGATACGACAGTCTGAGCCCGGGAAGGCAATTCGATTCCCAGTAGAGCAGCCTCCCTCCCGCCCGCGGCGCAATACAGCTACGGAGCGCCAACGGCCCGCCAGCAGATTGCGCCCCCAGCGCAATACAGCTATGGAGCGCCGGCGGCCCGCCGATAGATTGCGTCGCCGGCCCGCCATGCACACCGGCTCCATTAGTAAAAACACATACTGTTCCGCACTACAGAGCGCTAAAGTGTTACGGATGTGGAAATGTCGGTTGAAAATTCGCGGCGCGAATTAATAGCCCGAGGGTTTCTCTGGATCGGGCTGGGGGTCGCCTTCCGGAGTGGATTCTGCTTCGGGGGTTTCGATGCCGGCCTGTTCCGGTGTGTCCTGACCAACGAGTTCGACTGCGGGGGGGTCGGGATGCCTCGCCTCGTTCTCCCCGCTCTCATCCAGGGGGGCTTCGGGCGTCCAACCCTCGGCATCGGGGTCGGCTTCCCCGGCGGTTACGGACGCCTCCACGCGATCCTCGTCGGGGGATGGGATTTCTTCGTAATCGTCGGTCTCCGATTCGGCGTCTTCCAGTTCCGTTTCATCGATGGATTCCGCGGAGTCGGGCTGGAGGGGATCCGCGTCGAAGGTCCCGTATGGGGCCTCTGCCCCACGCTCGCCGCCATCGCCGCCATCCCGCGATCCGGAGGGATCCCCGGACTCGGGCTCGGCATACGCCACGATGTGGGCGTCCTGGGCGCCGCCCTCCGAAACGGCCATGGCCGCATCGCCGCTGCCTTCAATCCGGGCCGCAGGGGTTGCGGTGGCGAGCGCGGCCTGCCAGCGCTTGCGATCATGGTAGTGGTACAGGATCACCGCGCTAATCAGGAAGAGCAGGACGTAGTACAGGTTGAAGGCCATTTCGTTCCAGTTGGTGATGGGGCCGGTGATGGCCTGGCCGAGTATGTTCTGCACGACAAGCACGAGCGCGACCAGCAGCGCGGCGTGTGGGAAGGGGTCACGGGCAGACTGCGCGGGCACGCGGCGGAGTAGCACGAGCAGCACGATGGCCGCGAGCACGGCGAGCATGCCGGGACCAATGTAACGCCAGTAAATGTCACCCCAGTACTGCTCGCTACCGAGTTCCTGGAGGTAGATATTGGCCCAGCCGCGCGTGCCGTTTTTCAGGGACATGCCGAGGCCCACGAGGAGGCCCAGGTAGACGCCCAGCCGTTCGAGGTTCGGCTCCTCGCGGTGGGGCTCGGTTTCCTCCAGGGAGATCGTTTCGCCCCAGGGCATGATGGCGAAAACGAACGCGGCGACGCCGAAGCCGGCGAGCACGGCGGGCCCGAGCAGGACATACCACCGCGCGGGCTCCTCCGCCGCCATCCAGAGCCATCCCTTCCAAGCCGGGAGCTCGCCCTGGAGAAACGCGGCGCCGATGGCCAGGAGCAGGAGATAGACCGCGAGCCAGTCGGGGTTCGGGTACCGCAGGAACACGGAAACGCGGGGCTTCTTCCCGTGCACGTTGCGCGCCATGGCGCGGAGCATGTAGAGCGCCACGTAGACCGCGCCATAACCGGCGGCGATCACGAGCAGGTAGAGGTCGAAGCGCGCCCACCAGGGAAGGGGGTTGTCCCCGCGCCCCAAGCGCATCCGGGTCGAGAGGAACCACACGATGAGTACGAAGAGGCCGTAGCGTGGAAGCCAGTTACTGAGGGGCGGCACCGGGGACGGCTCGCCGCCCCCCTCCGCCCGCCGCACGCGCCACAGGTGATGCGCATAGAGCGCGGCGCCGGCGAGCAACACGGCGGCAAAGGCGATCGTATCAAGGTGGTCGCGCCACTCCGAACCAAACATCTGTCCCCCGCGCTCGACGAGGAACCAGACAAGCAGGACGGCCATCAGGAATGCGGAGAACGCGCCGAAGTAGAAGTCGGTCCGGCGCGGCGCCGAGGCGGCGGGCAACGGGGCCGGCGCGGGCATGGGGCGGTTCACGAGGTAGTAGGCCACGCCCAGTGCGACGCCGATACTGATGCCGCCGCAGGACTCCCAGCAGCGCCACCAGTTGAATCCGGCATCGCCGAAGACGCCCGGGGCCCATTTCCAGTTCTGGCAGAGCGCCCAGCCGGCGCCGTTAAGCAGGCCGACGGTGGAGATCAGGGTGACATTGCGCCAGTCGCGGCGTCCGATTTCGAAAAGGAGGAACCCGAGATAAAAGCCCAGGTGGCGGATCGCGTTGCCGTTGTCGTTCATCAGGCGGCGGAGATTCGGGTTCGCATCAAGGTCCTGGTAGCGCTCCTGGATGCTGCTGTAAAGCGGCAGGAACCACTGCGGGTGCTGCTGGTAGAGCTGGTCGAGGAAATAGGCCATACCGAAGCCGCAGAAGAGGCGCACGCCCCACTTCCAGGCGGCGAGGGGCCGCTCGGCGGCGCACCAGGCCAGCATGCAGGCCCCGATCCCCGCCCAGGGCACGCCGGCGATGAACAGCCAGATGAACCCGTACGTCGGGTCAATTTCCACAAATTCACCCGCGCCCGTGTTCGTCTGGAGCTTGCCCTCGAAGAAGCTGGACCACTGCATCCAGCCGCGCGCGCCCGAAAGGCCGATGCCGATGGTGAGCGCAAGCACGATCCAGCCGGAGGCGTAGCGCCGGATTGGCGGGCCGCCGGGGTTGCGGGCAATGAACCACCACGCCGCGCCCCACATGACGCCCGCGAAGACACACCCCTTCACCGCGCCGAAGCCGGAGGACCCGCGCACGGCCCACGTGAAGCCGCCCAGCGCCGCAAAGAGGAGCACGGGCAGGAAGAAATCGTGGACGAGGTCGTCCTTGCGGCGCGCGGCGCAGAACGCGGCGAGGCCGAGGGCGATCGCCCCGAGGACCGCCACGAATTGGGGCACGCCCTGCAGTTGATTCGACCAGCCAAAGACGCCCAGCGCGGCGAGCGCCAGGATGCCGGTAAGGATGGCCCCGGCGGGCTTGGAAATCGTGTGTGTGTTCATGGTGCGAACTATAGAGAGCGGCGGCGCGCCGCTTCAAGTTGGCGGCGGCTACAGGGACGGCAGGTAGATGAGGGCGGCGCAGGCGGCGGCCCAGAGGAGTACGGTGACGCCGAGCGGGCGGTCCTGCAGGAGGGTGCTGCTGGGGTCCCCGCCGCCGGTCTTGTGGTGGATGAGGTGCAGGTAGCGGAACAGGCCGTACACCACAAAGGGCAGCGTCACATACAGCTTGTCGGTGCCGAGACGCTCGATGACCTCGGGAGAACACGTATAGATGGTGTAGGTAAGGAGCGTTCCGCCGGCCATGATGAGAATCAGCTGGTCGAGGTAGTTCACGGTATAGTGCTGCAAGACCTGGCGATGGGACTGGGCCCCGCCTTCGAGGAGCATGATTTCCTGGCGGCGCTTGCTGAGGCCGAGAAAGGTGGCGAGAAACAGCGTGCAGACCACCAGCCAGTTGGAAAAGGGCACGTCCAGCGCCAGGGCGCCGGCGACGGCGCGCACGACGAAGCCCAGCGCGATGGCCATGACGTCGATGATCATGAGGTGCTTCAACTGCAGGGAGTAGGCGATGGTGAGCGCGACGTAGGCGATGAGCGCCGCGAGAAACGGCAATCGGATGTACGCGGCGAGCGCCAGGCTGACCCCGAACAGCGCCACGACCATCAACAGGGCGGCGGGCACGCTCAGGGCCCCGCTGGCCAGGGGGCGGTGGCGCTTTTTGGGGTGTTCGCGATCGCTCTCGATGTCGAGGATGTCGTTGAAGATATAGGTTGCGCTCGCGGCGAGACAAAACGCGGCGAAGGCGAGCGCGCTAATCCCGATGCGCGCGGGATTGCCAAGTTCCCCGGCGAAAACGAGCGCCGCAAAGAGCAGAAGGTTCTTGGTCCACTGGTAGGGGCGCATCGCGCGGATGCATACCCCGGTGGCCGGCATTAGACTGCGCGCGGCCATCACATCCGCATCTTCTTGAACTGCCATCGCGGGATGCACCGGATGATCCACATGATGTAGCGCCAGAAGAAGGGCACATAGGCCTCGTCGCGCCCGCGGCTGACGGCGCGGAAGATCGCGCGGCCGGCCTGCGCCGGCGAGGCGACGAGGGGGCCGGGCAGGGGCAGCCCCCAGGTCATGGCGGTATCCACGAAGCCCGGCTGGATGGTGGTCACGGAGACATTCGACTTGTAGAGCCGGACGCGGAGCCCTTCCAGGTAGCAGGTGAGGCCCGCTTTCGTCGCGCCGTAGATGTAGTTGCTCTGCTTGCCGCGATCGCCCGCCACCGACGAGAGCACGCCGATGAAACCCGATCCCCGCTCCTCAAAGACGGCGGCAAACTGTTCGAGAATCGAGATCATCCCGGTCAGGTTGACGTCGATCATAGCGCGGGCCACGGCGATGTCGCGCTGGGCCGCGGCCTGATCCGCCATGGCGCCGAAACCGGCGACGACCCCGGTGGGGCGCGTGCCGAGTACCGCCTCGCACTCATTCACGAAGGCCGCGTGGGTATCGGTTGCGGCGGCGTCGAAATGCAGCGCGTGCACGGGCACACCATGGCGGACGGAAAGGTCCCGCGCGCGGATCGCGTTTTCCTCATCGTCGCGCGCGCCGAGTATCAGGGCGTACCCGGCGGCGGCGTAGTTCTGGGCCAGGGCGTGCATGATGGCGGAGGTCGAGCCGAGCAGGACGGCGCTATGACGGAATTCCACGGCCATCAGACGATCCCCAGCCGCCGCGCCATCGACGAAACGAGCACACCCCGGGGGTCGAGGCGTTTCCGGATTTCCCGGAATTCATCGAGGCGCGGATACATGGCCGCGATGGTTTCCGGCTTCGCCACGGCGTCCTTCGCCAGATAAAGGCGCCCGCCGTATTCGAGCAGGATGCGATCGAGCTCGTGCAGGAAGGGCGTCAGGCCCGCGTGGTTCGGGATGTCCAGGGTCAACGTATAGCCCTTCATCGGATGCGAGAGCAGCCCCGGATTCTGTTCGCCGAAGGTCTTGAGCACCGCCAGGAACGAAGCCCGCCGCGACTCCGAAAGGCGCTCCAGAATCTTGACCAGGCCCTGCTTACTCTCAAATGGGAGCGTGGCCTGGTACTGGGCGAAGCCCCGGCGCCCGTAGAGGCGGTTCCAGTGATGGATCGCGTCGAGCGGGTAGAAGTACGAGTCGAAATCCACGATCTTTCCGATGGCCGTCGGATGCAGGGCGTAGAAGGCCTTATTGAACGCCGTAACGGCGGCGGGATTCAGCACGAACTGGGGGCAGGGGAAGGGCACGGCCTTCGGCAGGCCTTTCTTCACCGCAAAGGGGCGGGAGCGGCGCCTGCCGGTAAGCTGGCGGGGGCTGGCATGGTCGCCCTGCATCAGCACCGATCGCCCCAGGTTCGCGCCGCGCGCCAGGCAATCCACCCAGGCCACGGAGTACTTGTGGGCGCTGTCGGTCGCCGCCATGGCCTCCAGCGCGTGCTCCAGATCCGTGCAGCGCGTATAGTCCGCCGAAATGTACGCGCTCTCGACGGGCAACAGGCGCAGCCGGGCGGTGACGATGATGCCGGTAAGCCCGATCCCGCCGGCGGTCGCCCAGAAGACATCGGTATTTTCCGACTTGGAGCAGATCAACACGTCGCCGGAGGGCAGCAGCAACTCGAAGGACTCCACGAACTCGCAGAATGTGCCGTCGCCGTGGTGGTTTTTTCCGTGCACATCGTTGGCGATCGCCCCGCCCACGGTGACATATTTCGTGCCGGGCGTAACGGGAACGAAATAGCCCCGGGGCAGAAAGACCTCGATGATCTCCGCCAGGCTGACCCCGGCCTCGCACTCCAGCACGCCCGTTTCCGCGTCAAACGCGATCATCCGGTTCAGGCGCGTCATGTCGATCACGCCGCCGTCGCCATTGACGGCGGTGTCGCCATAGCTCCGCGCGAGGCCGCGGGCCAGGGTGGTCGGGAGGATCTTACAGGCGATGAGTTCGCGCAGGGCGCGGCGGCGTTCGGGCCGGAACACCGCGCAGGGCTCGGGGTTCATTCCCCCCCAGCCACTCAGACTCTGTTCCCTGGATACCTCGGCCACGAAAGGGCTCTCCTGGACCGCGCGATGGCGCGCAACGTTCCCAACACCAACAAGATAACCGTGCAAGTATACCGGCCGCCGCGGATCGCGCACAAGACGCGGGCGGTCAGGGCAGCTTGCAGACCTGGGCGATAGCCTCCAGGCCGGCCTCGTGAAGGGGGCCATTCGAGGCGAAAACGCCCGTGTTGGCGGCCAGTTTCCGCCCCTGCGTGAAATCGAGCGCGCGCCCTTTGAGGTCCGTGATGCGGCCGCCCGCCTCTTCCAGGATGATCGATCCCGCCGCCTGATCCCAGATGCATTCCTTGTAGTCTTCGCGGCCCGGATTCAGCAGGCGGAAGAGCAGCTCGCCGCCGCCCGCCGCCAGCACGGCATATTTCGCCTGGCTGTCCATGCGGACGGGCTCCGCCGCGATCCCCAGGCGGGCGCCCAGGGCGTCGATCGCCCCGGCGTTCGTGTGGCTGTCTTCCGCCGATCGCATGACCCGCGCCCGCCGCATTTCCCGGCAGGCCGACACGCGCAAGGGGGTGAAGTCGCTGGCGCCGCCGAGGGAGAGCCAGGCCCCTTCGCCACGCCGCGCGATCAGCACCGCCCCGCCGCCGTCCGCCGGCGCGCAACCCTCCCCCAGATGGGGGCAGGCCAGCGCGCCAAGCACCACTTGGCCTTCCTCGACGAGCGCCAGGGCCACGGCATATTGCCCGCCCCGCAGGTAACCCTTCGTGCCGTCGATGGGGTCGAGGGTCCAGAAACGCGACCCCGGCTCGCCCAGGCCGCGATCGATCCAGTCGCATACGGCCTCTTCCGTGGCGCCGGGGGCGACTTCGCCGGCGAACTCGGCGACAAGCCGGCGCACTTCGCTCGCGTCGGGGCCGCGGAGGGCCGCGGCGCTTTCCTCGCCCACCAGCGGGGTATCGGGTGAATGCGCCTGCAGGGTGCGCGCCGCGAGGGCCTGGGATGCGAAATCCGCCACCGTAACCGGCGAACAGTCGCTTTTTGTCAGGTCGCGCGCCGCGAGCCGTTCCTGGACGCGCAGCGCCACGGCGGCGCCCTCGCGCACGATCGTCAGGGCAAGATTCACTTCCGGATGGCGGGTGTCCAGCATGGTGTGCGTTCCTTCGCGTTCAGGTTGCGCGCGGTCCCGGCGCCCCATTACGAGGCGCCGGCGCTTCGGGCGTCAAAAGCCGGTAGTGTACCCCACGCGGCGCCCCCCGATCCCGCCGCGCCTTCCCGCCCGGGCAACCCGAACTTTTCTGGACTTCCGGCGCGCGGTCATGTATACAATGAACAGGATCGTGTTGGAGTCAGGCTGCGGGTTGTCGTATCGGGCGCGGCCGGGAACGGAAATGGGAGAAAGTATCGTGGCTTCATCCGCTGAATCACACGCGGCCGACAAGTTCTTTGCGCCCGGGAATCGGTGCCTGCTCATCATCATGAAGCAGCGCTTTCTCGTGAGTATACAGAGCGTCACCGAGAACAGCATCGAAGTGAGTTTTCCCGTTCGGGATTTCCCCGTCGAGGGGATGCGGGTCTTCCTCGAATTCCATGACCTCGAGGGCTATACCCGCTATGAGTCGGAGGTGCTCGTCGCGCCGAAGGAGCCGGGGGACTTTCTCGTGCTCCGGCGCCCGCCGGATTACGTCCGCAATTACCACCGGGGTTCCTGGCGCGTGCCGGTTGATTTCAAGGCGGAGGTAAAGGGGCACGTGCATCCCCGGCGTCTCCACGTTCCCGTGGTCAATCTCAGCACGGGCGGCATGCTGCTGCTTTCCGACAGCGCGATGGAAGTCGATGACGTGATCGAGTCCTGGCTGCCCATTCCGGAGCTGGAAGGGGAGAAGATGACCTGCAAGGTCGTCCACCGGCACGAAAACCGGCAGGACGGCGGCCTGCCGCAGGTGGGTTGCGCGTTTATCAGCCCGGACCCCACGAACCTCAAGGTCATTTCGAACTACATCTGGGACCGAATTCGCGCGCTGGGTCCGGACTATCCCCCGGTTGAGACCTGACCGCCCGCTTTTTCATTTGCGGGGCCAAATCCCATATGTTGTGCTTGCGCATCGGCACTCAATACTGTATATTGATGTCCATTGCAGCCGTTAACGCAACACAACTATTGGCGCCGCTGGAAGTATGTACCCGGATCAACGTGCTCTACAAGTCCCACGCCGTCCTTTCTTCGCCCCGTACCTGCGGTGTGTCCTGCTGTCGTTGCTGATTGCCGCGCCGTTGGGGGTCGAAGCGGCGGAGGTGGTTCGCAAGCCGCTTGAGGCCGATGTCACCATTGCGCTGAAGGGCGGCCGGACCCTCTACCTGGAATGCCGTCCGCCGCGCCGCGGGAGCCGCCAGGCGTTCCTCCAGCGCTATCTCGCCGATGAGGGCTCCGCCAGCCGCTACCGGACGCTCTCGACCGTGCCGCTGATGTACAAGGATCTCAAGCCCGAGGTCCAGCGGCGCGTAATTGAGACCATCTTCCCGGACGATTTTGCGGATCCCGCGGGCTGGTGGCATACCGTGACGTACGACGGGTCCAGCGGCGTGGAAACCTGGTGGAACCTGGCGGAGTGGCTTACGGGCAAGGGCACCGACTACAAGACACTTGAGGCGCTGCCGGAGAACCGCCGCTACAACGGCGGCCTGGCGAAGGGCAACGTGGTGCTGATCCCGCGCGATATGCTGCTGGAGGTATTCCAGCGCCCGACCCCGGGGCGGGAGCGCCGCGTAATACTCGAGCCCCTTGACGTGGCGGACGATATCGTTCTTGGGGTCGATGAACAGAACGGGCCGGACCTGGCCGCGGTGGCGCCGGGGGAAATCCGATACGGCCGTGACGGCAAGGGCGAGTATGCGGCGTACCGGCTGAAGAAGGGTGAGGCGCTGTACACGTCGGTGGTGATCCGCTTCACGGATCTCCGCGAGGTGGCGGCGGTGCAGGAAGCGGCGGCGGACATCCTCGCGCGAAACAATATCGCCGACCCGCATAAGATTCACGTGGGCCAGGAAATCCGTATACCGCTCGACATGCTTTCGGACAGCCTCCAGCCGGCGGGCAGCGAGCGCCGCGACGCTTTTGACGCGTCCATTCAGGAAGCGCGGCGGCTTCGAACCACGTCTCAAAACGTGAAGGACCTCGACGGCGTGGTCATCGTCCTCGATCCCGGCCACGGGGGAACGGATCAGGGGGCCAGCCACGGCCCGGGAATCCTCGAAGACGAGATCAACTACGATATCGCGGTGCGCATCAAGCACAAGCTCGAAACCACGACGCGCGCGCGGGTGTACATGACCCTGATGGATCTGAGCGAGAAATACACCATCTCGAACGCGACCAGCTTCGTCCACGATACGGACGAGGTCGTGCTGACCAACCCGCCCTACCACTCGACCGACGTCAAGGTGTCGGCCAACCTGCGCTGGTACGTCGCGAATGACATCTACCGCAAGGAACTTGCCCGAGGGGTGAAGCCCGAGAATATGCTCTTCATGTCCATCCACTGCGACGCGCTCTACGAGAAGCTGCGGGGCACGATGGCCTATATTCCCGGAGCCGCCTACCGGGACGGCGATCGCAGCCTCAATAGCGGCGTCTACGCGCGGTACACCACCGCGGGCCATACGACGGCAACATCCACCATGGCCGAGCGGCGGCGGGACGAAGCCCTCTCCCGGAATTTCGCCGAAACGCTGATGCACTCCCTGCGCACAAACAACCCGCCGATCGCCGTGCACCGGGACAGCGACCCCATCCGAAACGTGATCCAGCGCAGCCGCAACGAGCGCTGGATTCCAGCGGTGCTCAAGCACAACCAGATTCCCACCAAGGTGCTTGTCGAGGTCGCGAACCTCAAAAACCCGACGGACCAGCAGCGAATAACGGATCCGCAGTGGCGCGACTGGTACGCGGACGCGGTGGTCCGCGCAATCCGGGCGCACTTCGCGGCGTGATCGTGGCCCCCGCCGCTATCACAATTCGCATTTCCGGGTTTTCGCGAGCTTGAAACCGGATGGGCGGGGGTGTAAGATCAGGGCTCCGCGATCACGTCTTGGGAACGAAATGCCCAAATCGCCGCCCGGCCCAGGCCTGCCGCGCGCGCGCGAACGAGACTCCACAATACAGACCAGCGGGCGCATGCCGTGAAATGACCGCGGCCTCCCGCGTGTTACCCGTAAGGGGCCGGTGGAGTTCACCCACGCAAGCCCACAATGGAAACGCAGTAAAGGATTGTATGTCGATGCAGACCGCCGACCGGCTGAAAAAGATCCCCCCGTACCTGTTCATGACCTTGCGCAACAAGATCAACGAGGCCCGGGCGCGGGGGATCGATGTCATCAGCCTGGCGATTGGCGACCCGGTGGAGCCCACCCCGCAGCCCGTGATCGACGCGCTGGCGAAGGCCGCCCAGGACCCCGCCAACCACCCCTACCCCACGGATGAAGAGTGGGGCATGCGCGCGTTCCGCGACGCCATCGCCCGCTGGTACAAGCGCCGCTATGGGGTCGAGTTGGACCCGGCGAAGGAGATCGTGGCGCTGATCGGTTCGAAGGAAGGTTGCCACCACTTCGGCATGGGCGTCATCAACCCGGGCGACACCGTCCTGGTGACCGACCCGGGCTATCCGGGCTACAAACCCGCCATCTGGTTCGCCGGCGGCGAGCCCTACGCGGTGCCGATGAAGGCGGAGGACGATTTTCTCCCGCGTTTCGAGGATATTCCCGCCGATATCGCAAAAAAGGCCTCGGCCTTCTTCCTGAACTACCCGAACAATCCCACCGGCGCCGTCGCCACACCGGAATTCCTCAATAAGCTCGTGGAATTCGCAAAATCCAACGACATCGTTGTCTGCTACGACAACCCGTACAGCGAAGTGGTGTTCGGCGCCCCCCGCTTGAGCTTTCTGAGCGCCCCCGGCGCAAAAGAGGTCGGCGTCGAGCTGAATTCGCTCTCCAAGCCCTACAACATGACCGGCTGGCGCATCGGCATGGCCAGCGGCAACGCCGACATCGTCAAGGCTATCGCGACCTCCAAGGCAAACACGGATTCCGGAATTTTCAACGCGATCCAGTACGCCGGTATCGAAGCGCTGGACAACTGCGACGCCCATATCGAGCACATGCTCGAAATCTATGGGCGCCGGCGCGACAAGGTTATTCAAACTCTGCGCGACCTGGGCTGGACCTACGACCCGCCCAAAGGCGCATTTTACCTGTGGGCGCCTGTACCCCAGGGCTTCACCTCGGCGGAATTCTGCGACCACATGCTCGAGAATTGCGCCGTCGTGCTCGCTCCTGGCGCCGGCTACGGTGTGAATGGGGAAGGATTCGTGCGCTTCTCGCTGACCGTGTCCGATGAGCGGCTGGACGAGGCGCTCGGTCGCATGCGCGACAAGCTTTCGCCGTTTACCTTCTAATTCAAACACCGGAGCACGCCAGCGTGGTCGAAGCCGCCCGCCAATTGATTGCCCATATGAGCGCATTTGGACTGGAAATCTCGATTGACCAGATTTGCGTCGTGCCTGGAGGTATCTCCAAGCATGACGCGCTGGAAACCCTTATCGCCGCCGTCGGCAAGAACCCGGTGATTCGCGACGTTTCCGCGTTTCGCAACGCCGTGTTTGAGCGCGAGGCCATCATGAGCACCGGTATCGGGGAGGGCATCGCCATTCCCCACGTCCGCATTCCGGAGGTCTCCGAGGCGACCGTGGGCGTGGGCGTGGCGCCCGAGGGCATCGACTTCGATACCCTCGACAACAAGCCGGTCCACGTGCTGGTGCTCTTCGCCACGCCGGCCAATTCCGACAAGGAATACCTGCGCCTCCTGGCGCAGGTCATGCTCGCGCTGCGTAACAAGGATCTGTTTCAGCGCCTGACGGCCTGCAAGACGCGGCAGGACGTGTTCGACGTTCTCAACAGCTGATATCAGGAAGCGTGCGCCTGCTAATTCGGTAAGAGGCGCCAAAAACGCGATCCGGGCCGTTGGCTCATCCCGCCAAAAATGATACAATGCGGTGTTGAGGCTTGGAGGATAGCGGATGGCCACGTTTGAATACCATGCGATTCGCGCCGAAGGCGATGAGGAAAAGTCCTTCGTCGGCGGCGTCATTATTGCCAAGGATCGCCACGATGCAAAGGCAAAGCTGATGGAGAAGGGGCTGAAGGCGACGATGTTGAAGCAGGCGCGCGGCGTCATGGCCGTCATCAAATGGCTTGACGCCGATATCCGGTAAGCCGCGCCGCCAGCCGGCGCGGAGGGGGCTCGGGGGGGCGAATTCTCGAAGCGGTGACTTGCGCCGGCGCGGCGCAACGAGTCCGCCCAATCCAGGAGGCTCCAATGAAGCTTTCGGTCGTCGTGCCGGTGTATAACGAGGAAGCTACGCTTGAACCCCTGGCGCGCGGCATTGCGGAGCAACTCAGCGCATACGATTACCGGATACTCTTCATCGATGATGGCAGCACGGATGGCTCGTATGCGGCGCTCCTGCGCCTGCGGGCGGAAAACGACCGGATCGATGTGATCAAGTTCGCGCGCAACTGTGGCAAGACCCAGGCCCTGGCGGTGGCATTCGCCCAGATAACCGGCGAAGTCGTCGTGACGATGGACGCCGACTTGCAGGATGATCCGGTTGAGTTGCCGCGGATGCTTGCGAAGCTCGAAGAGGGCTATGACGTGGTGTGCGGCTGGAAGGCCAACCGCCGTGACCCATTCCACAAGACCATTCCATCCCGCTTTTACAACAAGGGCGTCAACGCGCTCTTCGGCCTCGACATCCACGATGTAAACACCGGCTTCAAGGCCATGCGGGCCCCGGTGGCCAAGTCCTTGACCCTGTACGCCGATCTGCACCGGCTCATTCCCGTGATGGCGGCCCAGGCCGGCTTCCGCGTCACCGAAATCCCCGTGACGCATCATCCCCGGCGATTCGGCCACTCGAAGTACGGTTTTTCGCGCTTTTACCAGGGCATGCGCGATGCGGCCCGCCTCTGGTTCCGCGGCCACGCCGCCCGCGCCGCTGAGGCGCAGTCCGAACTGGCCCAGGCGCAGGCCTGTATCGAGACGAGCCACGTGGGGGCGGCGTCATAAAGCCTGAACGGCCCTCCCGGAAGAGCCACCGCGAGATCCCGGACTGCTCCGGGGAATATACGCGATCCCGCGGAAAAGGATCGCGGACACGTATTCCCATCTGAGAACCCCCCCCGCCTTCATACCCCCCCGGCGTCCTCCGCCAACCGCGCCCGAACCGCCTCCAGCACCCGATCCACCGCAATGTCCTCCAGGCAGCTCCCATGCCCCGCGGGACACACCCCGCCCGCGCCCGCGCGCGCCGCGTGGTTCCAGAACCCGCTGCACGGCAGGCCACTTCGGATCGCGGTCAGGTTGGGATCGCCGCGCACCAGGAATTCCGGATCCGTCGGGCCGAAAAGCCCCACCACCCGGGTACCCGACGCCAGGGCCAGGTGCAGCAGGCCGGAATCGCACGCCACCGCCACATCCGCCGCATGCAGCAGGCAGGCCGCGTCGCGCACCGAGGTCTGGCCCGTCAGATCCAGCCCCGGGCCGAGCCCTTCGCCCGCGGCCCCAACCACGATCACCCGCAGGCCGTCTCGGTGCAGTGCCGACGCCAGTTCCGCCCAGTGTTCGCGGGGCCAGCGCTTGATGGGCCACGACGCCCCCGGCGCCAGCGCAACCAGCGGCGCCGCGTCGCGCGGCACGCGCGCCAGCAACTCCGAGTCCCAGTCTCGATAGTGCAGGCGCGGGCGGGCGTCCGGAACCGCGATTCCCGCCTTGCGGCTGTACTCCGCCAGGCGCCACATACGCCGGCTCGCGCCCCGCAACAGCACGTAGCGATCCGGCCGTGGATGCGCCGGGTTCACCGCGCGCACCGCGGGATGATCCTCAAAGAGCGCGGGGTAATTGCTGATGACCTCAATGGCGGCATCTGGATAGCGCGTGTGCAGCGCCTCCAGCACGGGCAGCGCCATGATCTCGTCGCCCAGGCGCCAGTTCAGTTCCACCAGCAGCGTACGCGGGCGGCGCAGCAGCCCCTTCAGACGCCACCGAACCGCGCGCGCCAGTCGGCCCGCGCGCCGCGCGATAGCGCCCCGCCGCTCGTCATACGTCGGGTGCACGGGCGTCTCCCCGGCGCGCATCGCGCATCTCCGCGTAGACCCGCGCAAGCCCCCGGGTATAGGCGTCCAGCCCGAATCGACGCTGCGCCAGTTCGAGGCCCCGGTCCGCATACGTTTTTCGAAGGGACGCGTCTTCCACCAGCTGTTTGATCTTCTCCCAGAGCGCCAGGAAGTCGTTCGGCTGGCATAGCATCGCCGCGTCCTCCACGATCTCCGGGATCGCGCCGCTGTAGGTCGTGACCACCGGCGCGCCACAGGCCAGGCTCTCGATAAGCGACATGCCAAACTGCTCCTGCCACGTATCCGTGGCGATGCTCGGCAGCACGAACACATCCGCACTGCGAAACACGGCCGGCATCGTGTCGTAGGGGCGCGCGCCGAGAAACGTGCAGTGCTCCGCGACGCCCAGCCGCGCCGCGAGCCGGTCCACCCGATCGCGTCCCGGCCCCGATCCCACAATTGCCAGGCGGAACTTCGTACCGGCAAGTTCGGGCGCGTGGATCAGTTCGCGCAGCGCGAGCAGCAGAAAATCGATCCCCTTGCGCGGCAGCATCCAGCCGACAAACAGGATCACAAACTCGTCTTCCGCCAGTCCGAGCGCCGCCCGTTCCCCGGGTCCGGGGCAGAAACGGGCCAGATCGACGCCGGGGTCAATCCGCGTGATCCGCGCCGGATCCGCGCCCTCGATCAGCAGGGTCCGCCGGGATCGCTCCGTGTGCACAATGAAATGGTCCGCCTCCGCGATGCACCGGGCCTTGCGCGCGCGGATCACGTCCGAACGCTCCATGTTGAAGGGAATGTTGTCCCAGACCATGACGCTGACCGGCACGCCCCACTTCCGCCGGGCTTCCAGCGCCTGCTCGGTCCAGTCCGTGAACAGTTCCCAGGTCTGAATCAGGTCGAAATCCCGGAGCTGCTCATGAAACGGCAGGATACGGGGCGGCCGGTTTCGGTAGCGCGTCGCGATAAGGTTCGGAAGGCGCCGCCACGCGGGTCCGGCCTGGTAGTCGAAGTAGATCGGGCGCGTCTCCAGGCCGCTGGCGTCCGCGCCGCGCTCCGCGAAATAGCGCTGGATCTCCGAGTCCGCGCGGAACGCCACCGCATCCGTGTTCGGCAGTCCGGAAAATGCCGCCAGGTGCCACGGATTGAAGCGGTTCCCCTTCAGGACGGCCAGCTTCATTCCGTATCCGCCCCGCCGCCCCAGAAGCGCGCCTCCAGCATCCGCCGCGCCGCCGCACGATCCGTGGGAATGTCGATGTGGCGCGCCAGGCATTTCTCCTCGTACTCGGCCATCGTGCAAATCACGCGCGCCGGATTCCCCGCCACCACCGTGTCCGGCGGGACGTCCTTCGTCACCACGCTGCACGCCCCCACGATGCTGTTTGGCCCGATCGTCACGTGCGGCAGAATGGTCGCGCGCACCCCGATCTGGCAATTATCTCGAATGTCGATCGGCCCGAAGCCCGTCAGCGATTCATACTTCTCCTGGAACGGCCAGTTCAGCCCGTGGTTCACAAAGGTCACGTCGTTCGAAATGCACACCCGGTTGCCGATCCGGATAAGCCACGGTTCGCCGCCGAAATCCGACGTGTAGATCCGGCACCCTTCCCCGATGCGCACGCCCATCTCGCGGAGCGTCCGGATCACGGTCGCCTGCGATCCGTAGCGAAGTTTGAGCTTTTGAATAAGGTGTCGTAGAGACATGGAAGGTGGCCAGAGTTCGGTACGCGGTTTCACGCCCATTCAATCAGAACGGGGCGCGCCTTGGCAATATCTGGCGGGCGTTCCCTCAGCCACCCGGCTTGTCCATCCGCCAGAACAAATGCAGGCTCGCGGACGGCGCCCAGTCCACCACCCGCGGTCCGACCGCCGAGAAGAGCCGTTGCAGCCGGAACTGTATGGATTCCGGCATGCGCGGGTGATCCACCCACGGGAACAGCCCCAGCCCCACTTCGGGCGCATGGCCAATTGCACGCGTCACCTGAAAGCCCGCTTCACCGTAGATCTGCCTTACAAAGCCGGGCGTCAGCGGTTGCTCCAGTTCCTGCGGCTGCCACCGGCCGAACGGGGCCCAGGTATGCTTCTTGTACAGGCCGACGCCCTCGCAGGCCCACTTCACCAGCCCCGCCACGTTGCCGTAGTTCGGCGCGCTCAGAAAGAAGACGCCCCCCGGCCGCAGCACGCGATAGAACTCCAGCGCCGCCGCCGCCGGATCCGGGAAGTGCTCCGACGAGTCCACGCACAGCAGCACGTCCGCGCTCCCGCTGGCAAAGGGCATCCGCGCCACATCCGCGCGGATCAGCGGAAAGCCCTTCCGGCTGATCACAAAGTCCACCCCGGCGTAATGCCCGCCGCGCGCCGCCACCAGATCGGCGATGTAGCCGCGCCCGCATCCGGCATCGACCACGCGCCTCCCCGAGAAGTCGATGCCGAGCTCGTCGAGCACCGTGGAGAGCAGCGTCGTGTTGATGCCGTCGATCCCGCCGAACGGCGAGCTGATCATCCGCGGGTTGCTCTCGTAGAAGCGTTGAATTGGATCGTAGGGCATACTAATACCATACCATTTTCCGCGCAAACCGGCTGCCGGTATAGACCGCCAACGGCCGCAACACCGGGTACAGCAACGCCGCGCTGTTCCGCAGGCTGCCGCGCTTCAATTCCCGCAGCCACTGCGCGTATTTCGCCGGGCTCGCCAGATCCGCAATCAAGTCCGCCTCCGTGTAGGCGCAGCCCATCTCCCGCAGCGCGAGCCCCTCGTTCCGGCAGCGCCGGAATACGCCGCGCAGGCTGTAATTGTGGTGGTGCAGCACCGGCGCGTCGTCTGGAAACACGATTGTGACGCCCGCCGCGTGCAACTTCTTCTGGAAGCCGAAATCTTCGCCCGTCGCCTGTGGATCGATGCGGAGCGGTTCCCAGACCGACCGCCGCACCGCCGTGTTCGCGAAGGAAAGCCCCTTCCCATACCGCGCCGTGAACTTTGCAATCTCCCGCGTGAAGTAGTAGTACCCGTTCTTCTCCCAGGGAAACTGCGGGAAGGCGCGATCCGGGTCGGGAATGGACGATCCGCACGATACTCCAACCCCCGGGTCCGACAGGGGCGCCACCAGCCGCTCCAGCCAGTCCAGGCGCGCGGGAACCGCGTCCTGCGAAAGGTTTACCACGAGCGCCCCGCGCGCTTCGGCAAAGATCCGCTCGCGCAGCCGGCCCCAGTCGAATGCCGCGGGGTCCACAGGGACGACCCGGACCGGATAGGCCGCCAGGGCCTCCAGCGTGCCGTCCGTGGAGCCGGAATCATATGCGACCACTTCGAAGTTCCGTCGCGTCTCCTGCGCGAAGACACGGTCCAGCGCGCGCCGCAGGATTTCCCCGCCGTTTCGGCACGGGATGCCGATCGTAATCTCCGGCGCCCCGGTCATCGCCGCGCGAATCCCATCCGGTCCCCGAACATCAGGAAAACGACCAGGAGCAGCGGATAGGCCGCGCCCAGCCCGAGCGCCGCGCGCAGCCCGATCTGCTCCGCCAGGAGCCCGCAGATATACGGGGCCAGCAGGCACCCCGCGTTACCCGCCGCCGACATCGCTGCGAAGAGCGTGGCCCCGCCCTGCGGAAAGGCCTCCGCCGCCATCGCCAGGGCCGTGGGCCAGAGCACGCTGCAACCCAGGCCCACCAGGACACACGCCCCCAGCGCCACGCCCGGCGCGGAAGCCCCCAGGGCCGCGCCCGCAGCAAAACCCGCGCTGCACAAGAGCGCGCCGCCCACCATCATCAGGCGTCCCGGGAGGTTGCGCCCGTATCCGCTCGCCAGCAGCCGCCCGCTGCCCATCGCCAGTGCAAATCCACCCAGACCCAGCCCCGCCGCCGCCTTGCTGAAACCCAACTCGCGCTCCGCATAGGCCGGCAGCCATTGCGCCATCCCTTCCTCTGTCGCTCCTATCAGCAGGATCCCGATCAGGCCCGCGTAGAACAGCGGAATCCGCGCGAGCTGCCGCAGGCGCAGACGTTTTTTGCTTCCGCTCACCAGGGGCGGCACGGGCTCCACCGCGAAGCCCGCAAGCACCAGCGCGGGCGCCGCCGCAAACCCGATCATCACAACGCGCCAGTTGACATCGAGCCGGATCAGCAGCGAGGCGATCAGCAGGGTGGTGAGCGCGCCGGCGCAGTAGAAGGCGTGGAGACGGTTCAGGGCCGCCGCGCGGTGGGAGACCGACAGCGCCGACACGATCGGGCTCATTACCATATCGATAACACCCGCCCCGAACCCGGTCACGAAACACGCGGCGAGGAGCGTCGGAAAACTGAACGCGTCCGCCAGTAGGATCAGCCCCGCCGCGCTGAAGCCCGCGCCCGCCAGGCAGAACGGCTTCGCGCCCAGCCGGTCCGCCAGCGGCCCGCTCAGGAGGATGCCGCTCACGAACCCGGCATACAGCAGACCGGCCATCAGGCCCATCTGGCCCTCCGCCAGCCCGCCCATCGCCTCGCTCAGCGTCGTCAGGTAGACGGGGATCAGGCTCGTGCCAATCGCCACGCACATCATGCCGGCATAGCAAAGGCGCAAGAGCACCTCATCGCGGTAAATCGTCATGCCACCTTCTTTCCAGAAAAAGCAACGGAGTTGGGCAACACTTTAGCCGCCCGAGGCATCATATTGAAAATCGGCAGCACGACAACCGTCCGATGCGGCGGCGCGCAGAAACGGCGGCAAGCGAACCGGCGAATTACACAACATTTCAGCAGTCTGGTGTAAGGCGCCCGGTAACATTTTAGCCGGCTGAAGCAAAGAAGGTTTTCAACCACGAATGAACACGAATTCACACGAATAAGAGAGACTATTGACCCGGTTCGAAGACTCAAATGGAACGGTAATAGGTCCGCCTTTTATCCTTTGAGCCCATGAAGAGGAGAATTTTCCCACAGATTTGCACAGATCGCCACAGATAGGAGGTAGAGACCGGCAGCCGGTACCGGCACACAGGTGACGGATTAGTATTCGAAATAGGCGATCCTCTGGTTTAGGTAGGTGGAGCATTTCTGATCTATCTGTGCGGATCCGCGCGAAGCTTTGGGAAGACCCCTTCGTTGGGGCGAAAGGGTTGAGCTATGTTCTCCGCGGCCAATCAGGTTTCTCGCTGCTTGGTTGCCTGGCTGCGGGCCTGGGTAAAGGCCGGCCTCATGAACTGAATCTCGGTTTCTTATTCGCGTCTATTCGTGTCCATTCGTGGTTAAACCACTTTTCAACTTCATTCCGCCAAAGTCTTACAAGAATCCAAACAAGTCACATCGGAAACAGCACGCAGCCGCCTGCAAACCCCAACGACCGAAATCATTTTCTGTTTTCTATCCGTGTCATCAGTGCAATCCGTGGGCACAATTCTTGATCACCGCCAGCGGCTGCTCCCGATGCATTCGTGTGCATTGGTGTTCATTCGTGGTTAAGAATGCGCTCTCGATCATCGACCCAATCCATCTGCGTAACAGAAATCACCCTATGCGCTCTCTGCGTTCTATGCGGTTAAAGCTATTCTCTTTTTTTCTTCGTGACCTTCGTGCCCTTCGTGGTGATCAATTCCTTGGTTGCGGCCAGCGGCTGCCCCGTGTTCATTCGTGGTTCACTTTGTCTTCGTTGCGGTCAATGGTCGCCCCGTACTACGCAACGTTCCCGTTCTATCGGATGCGTGGCCCAAACCAAAGGGCCTTACCCCTCAAAACCCGGATTCAGCGTGTGCCGCACCTCGCACACCCCCTCCAGGTACGCATTGAGTTCCGCGCGCAATTCCGACACCTTTTCGGGCATCTGTTCCGCCAGATTGGCGCTCTCGGATAGGTCCGCCTCCAGATCGTACAGTTCCACATCCACCGGATCGTAGGTCTCGATCAACTTGTAGCGCCCCTTCCGGATCGCCACGCCCGGGCGTTTCGCGCGTTCGTGGTAATGCGGGTAATACCAGACCTGGGGCTTGCGATCGATCTCCGCGGCGCCCCGCCAGAGCGGGCTCAGGTCATACCCGTCAATGGTCTCCGCTGCCGGTTCATCCGCACCGGTCACCGCGTCAATGGTCGGCAGGAGGTCCGTGCCCATGGAGATCTGATCGGTCACCGCGCCCGCCGGAACATGCCCCGGCCAGCGCACGATCAGCGGCACCCGGATCCCGCCTTCGTACAGCGTGCCCTTGCCCTCGCGAAGTGGGGTCTGAACTCCGCTGGTTTCCAGGCCGCCGTTATCGGAGGTGAAAACAACAAATGTCTCCTCTTCCAGGTCCAGTTCCTTCAACGTGTCGAGCACGCGACCGACGTTCCGGTCCATATTTTCGACCATCGCGGCATAGGCGGGATGAATACCCGTTTCCTTCCCGGCGAATTTCGCGCGGTATTTCTCCTCCAGGCCGCCCGGGGCCTCGAGCGGCGTGTGCACCGCGTAGTAAGTCAGGTACAGGAAGAACGGCTGCTTGCGGTGCTCCCGAACGAACGCGATAGCCTCGTCGGTCAGCCGATCGGTGAGGTACTGGCCTTCCGGCCCCGGTTTCAGCGTGGGAATGCGCGCGTTCCAATCCTTCTCCGGGTTTTCGTACGGGTAGTAGTAGGTCGGCGGGCTCCCGTGGGTCCAGCCGCCGATGTTCACATCAAAGCCCTGGTCCTCCGGCCAGTAGCCTTCGTGGCCCAAATGCCATTTCCCCACGCTGGCCGTGGCGTACCCCTTCGCCTTGAGCACCTCCGCGATCGTCACTTCTTCGTGCGGCAGATACATGCGGTCCTGCGGCGGGATGATGCGCCCCTTTTCCGGCCAGCGGTGGCGGCCGATCGCCGTAATGTGACCCGTGAAGCCCAGCCGCGCGGGATTCTTCCCCGTCATCAGCGCGGCGCGGCTCGGGGAGCACACGGGACAGTTTGCATACGCCTGCGTGAAGCGCAGCCCCTCCCGCGCCAGCTGGTCGGTGTGTGGCGTCTCGTACAGCGCGCCGCCGTAGCAGCCCAGGTCCTTCCAACCCAGGTCATCGATAAGGATCAGCAGCACGTTCGGCTTGCGCGCCGCCAGGGCGCGGCGGTCCCATGCGAGTCCACCCAGGGCAGCGGCGCCCGCGGCCAGGAATTGGCGTCGATTCATCTATTTGGCCTCCTGCATTCGTGGTTTCGGAAACGGCGGACGCATCACCAGGGACCCGTTCCTCGGAAATCCAGGCGCAGCGGGTTCCGCATCCGCCGCGCGGCCGCGTCCAGTTTTTCGTGCGCCGCGTCGGGTTCGTAGACCACCAGCATTTCCTCCGTGCCGAATATCGCGCCGGCGGCGACCGCGGTGTTCAGGTCAAGCGGGGAATTCAGCGCGCCCAGGGGATACACCATGGGCCGCGACCAGTACACAAAACCCCAGCCATACTGGCCGAGGTACGTGCACGGCGCGGATTGGGGCGTCTCGCCGCCCAGGTAATTGCCCGCGAACTGGTTCAGGCGCACCGTCGCCAGCCCGAAGCCCAGCGCCGCATTGTAGCCCGCCACCCACACCGCGTCGCGATCCAGCACGGCCAGCCCGCCAGGCGTGAAACCCGCCACCGCCGCCTCGCCCGCGACGCTTCGGAAGGCGTTGATCTCGCGCGACACCGGCGCGGTGTCTCCGGCTCGCCACGCGTAGTGTGTGAACAGCTCCGGCGACTCCGGCTCTCCGCCATCGGGGCTGCCCGGCGGTCGGCGCGAATGGCTCACCACGATCTCGCCCATGCGTATCGCGTGCGCGGACCGGGCCCGCGTCAGGCGCATGGTCGACGACACGTGCACGTGCGGATTGCGAGCGTAAAAAGTGTAGGTGATCGAAACCTCCACATCGCGGTAATTGTGCAGCGGCCCCCAGCGGCGGTAGCGGAGCGCGAGCGGACCGCCTTCCAGCGCGTGGTTGGGCGGCGCCGGCCAGTCGTAATCGTGGTCCCACGGCTGGGGCGGGCTCCAGATGTCCACCCCGAAGTGAATCGGGATGTTGCGGTAGAACAATTCCATGTCCTCGCCCTGCTTCGCGGGCAGGATACGCTGAATCGCGCCGGACCTGGGATCGAGCGCCATCCGGTAGAATTCGTTTGCCACCGTCAACCCAGGCGCCTCGCCCGCGATGTCGAGCCCGTCCGTGATTGCCGCCGCCGGAATTGCCGCAGGCGCCTCGCCCCCGTCGGGTACCCCCCAGTGCAGCCGGTAGGTCACCGTTTCCCCCGCCGGGCAGTCCGCCAGAAAGACCACGTTGATGCTCGCGGCCGGATGCGGGGTATCCCCATCCGGCTCGGCCACGCCGCCCGCCGTCACCTCCCCCAGCGTCTGATGCGGAACCAGCGCGCCCCTGCCGTTCTCAAGCACCCGCGTCACGCGAATCGAGTCCCGCCACCGGCCGGGCGGATCCCCCGCCACGGTGAGCGTAACCTCCACCGGCTCGGCGCGGCGGGCCAGGCCGGCCGTCTCCTGAAGCACATAGTCGTAGGTATGCGCGTAGCGCCTCGCAAAGTCCGAAAGCGCGATCTCCATGGCCGCCGGCTGGGACTCCAGGCACAGCAGCGCTGCGCACGGAAAGCAAAGAAGAAAATGTACCACTCGCCGCGCCGCCATGCGCCTGATATCCTTCCGGTTATGTGGCCCGATTCGCTCGCCCGGACCCTTCTATCACGCGCCTCCATCGGGAGTCAATGACCGGGCAGCCGTCTGCGCGGACCCTGATAGGCGAATTCATTCGGCGCGGGGGGGAGGGGCGTCAGGGACGCGCGTTCTCCAGCGTTCCGCGCGCCGCGGCTTCACGGGCGAAGGTCTCGCGCAGGGCCTCGTAGGCAGCCCGCGCCTCCCGCACGCGCTCCTTCAACGCTTCCGCCTGAAGCGCGAGCTCCTCGATCCACTTGTCGGCGCCGATGGCGCCTTGCGCCTGGCGCGCAAGCGCGTCCGCGATTACCGTGTCGATTTCGTCGAGGCTCGCGCCGCGTTTGACCAACAGCGCGTCCACCGAATCGTACTTCCAGAAGCGGAGGTCCTCCCGCACCACATAAACGGGCGTCGTGTGGGCGCGATAGCCTTCGGTCGCCTCGGCCCGCGCGGCGATCCAGCAACCGCCCGCCGGGTCCACCTCGATCTCGGCTTCCAGCACCGGTTTTCCGCCGGGACCCGCCTCAACCGTATGAACCACCTCGCCATGCTGGACGATTTCCAGCTTCACCGGCGTGGTGAAGCCGTCCGCCCCCCAGGTGCGCGCCCGGACCCGAACCGTTTTGCCCGGCGTGGCCGCGATTTCGTCTCCGGGAAGCGCATCGTCCACCCGCAGGTCGATCATCGGGCCGTTGGTGACGAAGGTGCGGCCACGCTCCACCGCGTCAAACCACGTGTCCGCCGTGAACTGCCCCGGGCCGGTGTAGGCGTAGACGCGGACCTCCCCGACGGTGCCGCCCCAGGGTACATCCGATCCCGCCGAGGCCGTCACCTTGATGCCGAGGTTCAGGAAGTCGTAATAGAGGTCCGTGCCCAACTGGGCGAACTGAAGCAGCTCCACGAAATCGATCAGCCCTTTCGGCGCGACCAGGGTCATGCCCCGGTGCACGTGAAATATCCCCGAATTCACGTGCGCGAAGCCCGAGAGCCCGCCCTGCGCCGACACCTGCTCGAAAATGTCGTCGTAATGGTAGTAGCGCGCCGTATCCCGCACCATATCCGTGATGTTCAGCGAGATGGTGTGCCCCAGTTCGTTATGCGTGCGCGGGCATTCCTGGCCCGGCACGATGATATAGTCGTCCTCCTGGATGCGGAAGTCCGGACCGAACCCGCGCTGCTCGAACCAGGTGCGGTACATATCGCCCATTTTCAGCGCGTTGCCCAGGTGCACATCCTCGGCCTTCAGCCAGGTCATAAGCTGCTGTGCGTCGAAATCGCTCAGCAGTTGAAAATGAACATGGTCGTCGCCGCTGTACCACCCGCTTTCGCGCATGTCCACCCACCGCTTCGGGCGGTAGCTTCGCTCGACCGCACCGCCGGGCTGCACCGTGAACCGATCGATCACCGGAATGTGCTCCGTGCCGCGCCGCACCACCACTTCCCAGTCGCCGGGCGGCAGCACCATGTCCACCGGGCCCGGCACGCACCAGTAATTGCCCCGCAGCGCGCCGTGTAGGTTCGCCGTGCGTTTGCCCGTGCTCATGCCCGATTGCGAGTCAAACTGCGGCGTGAAGTCGAGCGCGTTCCGGGGCCGGTAGTCGCTGCGGTTGTTCAGCCAGTACAGGCGAACCATTGCGGGCGCCGGTTCGCCGGTGTCGTCGGAGAGCACCGTCATTTGCAGCCGTCCCGGCGCCGGCGTGGCCAGGTCCACGGGCAGGCTGAACGCGGCGCCGCCGGCGGTGCGGAGCTCCACCACGATCGAGGTCGTGCGCGCCGGCGCGTTGTGCAGGGAAACCAGCACGTAACTCGTCCGGGCGGGATCGATCTCCGGCGTGCGTACCGTGCTGAGCCCGTCGGCGAAGTCCAACTCGATCGCGATGCACGCGGGATTCCCGGCATCCTTGTTGATGCGGAAAAGCAACGATCCCGTATCGCCGGGGAGCGTCACCGTCTCGGGTTTCGGCAGCGTCGCCGCCGGCGCGGGCAGCGACAGATCACGCAACGACGGGATACGGCCGATCATTGAGAGCAGTTCCGCCGCGCGTTCCGATCGATCCGCTTGGGCGGCCGCGCGCGCCTCGTCGGTCTGGGCCTGATCCACGGCGCGGCCAAACTGCCGGAGTTCGCGGTTAATGAGGTCCAGTTGGGCGTGCTCTTCCTGTCCCAGCAGGCCTCCGTGATGTTGGAAGAGCGCCCCCGCCAGATCCGCCGCTCCGGGGTAGGGCGTCGGCTCCTGGGATCGCGCGGAAAGCGTGAATAGCGTCAGGAGAAGCAGGCTCGCGGTGATGAAGATCATGGGGCGCGGTGGATTCATGGCGGGCTCCCTTCAGATGGGTCCTGGGACGGGGTCTTGGTCGAATTCAAAGGCGCGTGTTCGGGCGATTCGCGGATCAGCAGCGCCTCCAATGGCAGTGGTTCCTTCGCGCCGGCCGCGCGCGACATCGATTGGCCGACTTCCGCCGCGCGTACCCGCACGCCATCGCGCCCGGCGACATGCAACGCGGTCATCGCGGCAAAGTCGGGAAAGAGGCCGTTCCGAAGCTGCACAAGCGCCTCGGCCCTCCCGGCCGGCGGAACAGGCGCGAAAAACACCAGTTCAATCTCGAAGCGCCGGTGTGGCGCGTCGCCCGGGGGAGGCGCGGTTATGGACGGATCGTGCAGCGGCGCCAGCTCGACTGGTTCGCCATCCACGGAAAGCGCCAGCTCCCGCGCCGCCTGCTCCAGCACGTCCCGGCCGTACGCGGACCGCTCGGGGCGGCTGATGTGGCCGTCGCCATCCGCATCCGCAAACGCCTCCTGCACGGCCGCGTGTCGGTCGAAAAAGGTCAGGCGCACGGTCAGGTCGATGTAGTCCGGGCCGGCCTCCAGGAGAATGTCGTGCTGAACGCAATCCGAGAGCGTGGGGTGGGCCGGCGCGGGCGGCGACAACAGCGCGCACCAGGCGCCGATCATGCACAAGAGAATTCCCCGAAACATTCGTCCTCCCGATCGCCCCGGGCGCGGGGCGTTGAAGCCGAATCCACGCTCCTATTAGAGCAGAACGCCCGAATTTGCGCAAGCGCCCCGCGCGCCACGGCCCCGGCGAACGCGCGGTCCGCCGCGCCGCCGGGACCCCGCCGCAGCCCGCGATCTGGCCGTGCGCATGGGAAATGCGCTATTATAGGCGGCTCAACACATCCATCCCGATTGCCCGTGAGGAGTATCTCCGTGAATCCGTTTGAACGTCTTGTCACCCCCATTCTGGCCGCGTTTCCCGAGCTGGGCGCCGAGGACATTTCGGTGGGCGCGCCGCCAAAGCTGGATATGGGCGACGTGGCGATTCCGATGTTCCTGGCCGCCAGGAAGCTGAAGGCCGCGCCCCCGAAGCTTGCCGCGGAGGCCGCGCAGAAGGTGGCGTTTGGTCCGGAAGTGACCGAGGCGAAGCCGATGGGGCCGTACCTCAACCTGCGGCTGGACCGGGGCGCGTTCGGGCGGGCGATTGTGAGCGGGGTGCTGGAAGCGGGCGACCGCTTCGGCTCGAACAACCTGGGCGCGGGCAGGAAGGTGGTGCTGGAGCACACAAGCATCAACCCCAACGCCAGCCCGCACGTGGGCCGCGCGCGGAACGCGATGATCGGCGACAGCCTCGCACGGCTCTTCCGCTTCGAGGGCCACGACGTGGAGGTGCACTATTACGTCAACGACATGGGGCGGCAGATCGGGCTGCTGGTGCTCATCGCGGAGGAGCTCCAGGACCTGACCTTCGACCAGATTCTCGATGCGTACGTGGCGGCGAACGAGCGGGCGAAGGAGGACGAGGCCTTTGCGCAGGCGGGCTACGAATTGCTCGCAAAAATGGAGCAGGGCGACCCGGAGACGCAGAAAAAATTCACGGCGGTGACGGATCTGTGCCTCAAGGGCCAGCTCGACGTGCTCCAACGGCTCGGCGGGACCTACGACGTCTTCGATCACGAGTCGAAGTACGTGAAGGACCCGCGCCTGGACGAGATTGTGGCGCGGCTGAAGGAGAAGGACGCGGTCTTCACGGACGAGGACGGCCGGCTGGTGGTGGATCTGGCGCAGATCGGGCATACGCAGGACGAGGGCCGTTTTTTTGTGCTGTTGCGCGGCAACGGCAGCTCGATGTATGGCTTCCGCGATCTGGCCTACACGCTGGACAAGGAAGCGCTCGGCGCGGATATCAACCTGATGGTCCTGGGCGAGGATCACAAGCTCTACGCGCAGCAGCTGGCGCTGATTCTCGAAGCGGCGGGCCACTCCGCGCCGGAGCCCATCTACTACGCCTACATCCTGCTGAAAAGCGGCAAAATGTCGACGCGCCAGGGCAAGGTGGTCCTGCTGTCGGAATTCCTCGACGAGGCGTCGCGGCTTGCGCACGAGCGCGTGGCGGAACAGTGCCAGGAGCTCTCGAAAGAGGAGCAGCACGCGATTGCCGAGCAGGTGGCCGTGGCCGCGATCCGCTTCAGCGTCCTGCGCGTGACGCCGAACAAGAACGTGATCTTCGATATGGAGGAGAACATGAAGTTCGTGGGCGACACGGGCCCCTACATCCAGTACTCCTGCGCGCGGATCAACTCCATCATGCGGAAGTACGAAGGCGCGCTCCCCGATGCGCCGCCCACGGATTTCCCCCTGGCGGCGGACGCCGAGTGGGCGCTATTGGCGAAGATCAACGAGTTCCCGAATGTCGTCGCCGCCGCGCTCAACCAGCGGGTCTGCGCGCCCATCGCGAACTACGCCCTGGAGCTCGCGCGGCTCTTCTCCAGCTTCTACAACGACTGCCCCGTGCTCAAAGCCGAAAGCGAGGCGCTCGTCGCAGCGCGTCTACTGCTTTGCCGCGCGACCTTGCAGACGCTCAAGAACGCGCTGGGGATTCTGGGGATTGAGGCGCCCGAACGGATGTAGGGGGGCACTGGGTCAGGAGAGCTCCGGCGGCAGCGCAACGGGATGAACCACAATCTGGTTGGCCCGCTTTCGAACCAGATTCAAGTCGTAGTTGACCTGCAGCCGCAGCCATCCATCGGCGGCGCCCCATCCCATCTTCTCGAGGCGCACCGACATTTCCGGAGAGATGCCGGACTTTTCATTCAGGAGGTTGTTCAGGGTTTGCCGCGCTACCCCAAGGGCCCTGGCGGCATCGGTCACCGACAGGCCGAGCGGCTCGATGCAGTTCATTCGCACGTGGCGTCCCGGGTGGGGTGGATTCTTCATGGGCATGATGTGTTTCCCTTTGATCGGTAGTCCACCCAGTCTATTCCAGCAAGTCCAGGTTTTTCCACGGCCGCGCGACCGGCAGCAAGCCTTGCGCCGGCGGATCGACAACGGCGCGAAGGACCCAATCAGAGATCGGACCCATCGCGCCGGTGGTTTCGCTTGAGAGGGCGCCCTATACGCCGGCGAGCAGCGCCTCGACGTCGGCTTTGGCGTCGGTTCCGACGGGTTTCAGGCCGTACTTCTTCTGCAGGAGCGCCAGCACGTTGGGCGTGACGAAGGCGGGCAGGTTGGGGCCGAGGTGGATGTTGTGGACGTCGAGGTAGAGCAGCGTCAGCAGCACGGCGACGGCCTTTTGCTCGAACCAGCTGATCATGAGGGAGAGCGGCAGGTCGTTTACACCGCACTCGAAGGCCTTCGCGAGGGCCAAGGCGACCTGGATGGCGCCGTAGGCGTCGTTGCACTGGCCCATGTCGAGGAAACGCGGGAGGCCGGCCACGGTGCCGTAGTCGTAGTCGCGGATGCGGTACTTGCCGCAGCCGAGCGTGAGCACGAGGGAGTCCATGGGCGTGTTCTGCGCGAAGTCGGCGTAGTAGTTTCGTCCGGGTTCCGCGCCGTCACAACCGCCGATGAGGAAGACGTGTCGGATGTCGCCATCCTTGAAGGCCTTGACCAGGGTGTCGGCGAGATTCAGAATCTGAGTGTAGTGGAAGCCGATGGTGGAGGTTTTGAGCTCGGTGGGCTTCAGGGGGCCGATTTCCAGCGCACGCTCGATAATCGGGCCGTAGTTGTTGTCCGTGATCCGCGTAGCGCCGGGCACGGCGGTGGTGCGGGTGGTATAGAAGCGGTCGAGGTAGGTGTTGGAATCCCAGGGGATGAGGACGCAGTTGGTGGTGCCGAGGATGGGCCCGCCGAAGCGCTCGAATTCGACGCGCTGCTTCTGCCAGGCCGAACCGAAGTGGCCCTTCAGGTGCGGGAAGCGCTTGAGGCCGGGGTAGCTGTGGCCGGGGAGCATCTCGCCGTGCGTGTAGACATTCACGCCCGCGCCCTGCGCCTGGACGAGAAGATCCTTGAGATCCATGAGGTCATGGCCGGTGACGAGGATGCCCGGGCCTTCCTGAATGCCCTCGGTTACTTCGGTGGGCTCGGGGGTCCCGAAGTTTTCCACGTGGCCATCGTTCAAGAGCTGCATGGTCTTCAGGTTCATGCGGCCGCACTCAAGCGCCATCTCCACGAGCGCGCCGAGATCGAAGTTCACGTTCGTCATGGTGGCGAACAGCGCCTCTTCGATAAAGGCTTCCACCTCGGGGTCGGTCTTGCCCAGGCGCCGGGCATGGTGCTTGTACGCCGCCATCCCCTTCAGGCCGTAGAGCAGGATCTTCTGCACGGACTCGACATCGGGATCTTTTCCGCAAATGCCGCGCTCCACGCAGCCGGTACCGCGAAAGGTTTGTTCACACTGGTCGCAAAACATGGTGGCCATGGCCGTTTCTCCCTGCTGCTCCGCCGGACAATCCCGGCGGTAAAACATACATTCTGAATGCATTTTATCTCGCAGGGAGAAGCGCCCGCAACCTGTATGCTGAACAGAAGTCGGCGCGCTGCGCGCCCGCATATCCGCCCTGCGTCAACGCGGCTATTCCGCGGGCACGGCGTAGCTGTAGAGGTGCGATCCGCTGCCGAAATAGATGCGCCCGTCGAGGAAGGCGCCGCCGGGTCCGATGGGCACGGGGGACTCCGAGAGGAGGGTGATGGCGTGGGTATTGAGATCAACCCGGGCGATGCCCTTGCGGAAGAGCATGTAGAGCGCGCCGCCGGGCGTCGCGACAAAGACGCGCGGCCCCTGGTGTGAGATGGTGCTGCCGAGGGTCTCGCTGGTGTCGAACTGGTGCACGATTTTTCGTTCGACCGGGTCGAACACGAAGAAGTGGCGCTGGTCGGCGACGCCGTAGAGTTGGCCTTCCGGCGCAGCGTAGAGGTCGGTGTAGCTGTTGGCGCCGGGGATAACGGGCGCATGCCAGACGACCTTCTTCTCCGCGAGATCGAGCAGGTAAAGCTCGGCCACCTCGGCCTTTTTCTCGCCGCCGGTGCCGGCCGCCGTCGTCGTTCCGCCGGCGATCAGGCCGCCCGGCAGGGGCGCCAGGCTCATGGTGGAGAGATCCGGCAGGAGGTCGGTGTGTTTCAGGAGGGTGTGCGTTTGCGCCTCGCGATCCCAGAAGAGGAGGCCACCGCCGGTATACCCGTAGCCCGGGGTTCCGGCGAGGATCAGGTGTTTGCCGTCGGGGTGGGCCAGCAGGTCGTGGGGCCGGTTGATGTCCGGCGCGGACTCCGCCAGGAAGCGCGGGTTGCCTTCCGGATCGCCCTTTACGGTTTCCTTCCACGGTTGCGCGGGATCCCACTCGAGGAGGAAACCGCCGCCGTATCCGCCGACGAAAAAGCGATCGCCGTGGCGGGCCACGGTATTCCACTGGCCATAGCTGGCGCGGTTCTCCCACTCATCCTTCGCGGGGTCGTAGCTGAAAAAGCGCATGGGGAAGGCCGTGCCACCGGCGATCATCCCGCCGGGCGCGTCCGACACCCCCATGATATGCGCGCCCTCGCTGGTGTAGTCGAAGGCGTGGCGAAGGACCTGGCCCGTGGCCGGATCTTCGATTTCGAGCACGCGCTCCACCGTATCACAGCGCTTGAGGCGCTTGCCGTCGGGGAAGTCCTTGTGCACGAGGCCCTGGTGCCCGGTGATGATCGGCTTTGCGTTCACCGTTGGCTTGTCGATCGGGGTGGCGGAACCCTGGTGGAGCTCGTACCAGCGCTCGCCATCGCCCGCGTGGCCGTAGACCTTCCCGTTCACGTCGCGCACGACGAAACCGCTGCCGGTGATCCGCTGCTCCTCCGGTACGATGGGCGCAGCGGTTCGGGCGGCGGGGTCGAAGGCGATGATCTGGCTCGCGGTATTGCCGACGCCGAAATAGACCCAGCCGGCGTCGTCCGCGGCGACCTGGCGCTGGTACTGCGCCCAGTTCTCCGCGTGCACGTGGCCGTAGTCCGTGAATTCGCGCGATTTCGGGTCGAAGGAGGCGACCCCGCTGTTGGGATAGGTCACGGACCAGATGACGCCGCTGTCGTCCTCCGTCATGCCCATGGCCATCTGCGGGACGGTCTGCTGGTGAAACGTAAAGGCGCGCTTCACCGGATCGAACTCGGTGAAATAGCTGTTGAAGTGGGTGTAGTACTTGTTGTCGCTCGAGAGGATGGACGCGTAGGGGCAGTCGCCGCCGGGCGGGAACGGCACGGGATACTGTTCGGCCTCGCCGGTGGCGGCGTCGATCATGAGGATGGCGTAGCCGCCGGTGTGGTCGAAGAGCCACACCAGCACGACGTTGCGCCCCTCGCCGTCGACGGTGGCGACGATGCCCCGGTGGTTGCTCACGGGCGTGGCGACGCCGTGGTGCTGGAAGCCGTTGCCGAGGTCCTCGCGCTCGGCGAATGCGGGGACGGCGAGCAAGGCGGCGGCGAGCAGGGTGAACGCGATTCGGCGGGAATCGATGCGCATGGTGCGGAATCTCCTTATCCTCTGGTCGTTGAACGCGCATCTTAGCAGTTGACAGTTGACAGTTGACAGTTGGGAATAGGCTTTAGGCTTTAGGCTGTGGGCTTTGGGCTTTGGGCTTTGGGCTTTGGGCTTTGGGCTTTGGGCTGTGGGCTGTAGCGAGTCAAGGGGTGAGGGCTGGTGGCTGGGGGGCTGGTAGTTGGGGGCCATCTTCCGGCTTGACCGCCGTGGCGCGGGGTGCTTAAATGGTGGCGCGTGTTTTTTCTTACCCATCCGCGGGCTGGTTTCCGCGATTGAAGGAGTTTTTCATGCGATTCATTGCCCTCGCCCTTGCGGCCCTGTATCTCCTGGGCGCCTTGCCCGGCTCCGCCGAAGAGAAGAAGAAAATCGTGTTTGTGGCGGGCAAGCCGAGCCATGCGCCGGGCGATCACGAGCACCGCGCGGGTTCCATGTTGCTTGCGAAGGCGCTGAACGAAAACATGCCCAACGTGGAGGCGGTGGTGACGTGGTATGGATGGCCGGAAGACACCAGCATCTTCGAGGACGCGGCGGCGGTGGTCATTTACTGCGACGGCGGCGGAAACCACGTGCTGAATCCGCACCTGGACTATTTCCAGGGGCTGATCGACAAAGGCGTGGGCCTGGCCTGCATCCACTACGCCGTCGAGACCACCAAAGGCGAATGCGGGGACAAGTTCCTGGAGTGGCTGGGCGGCTACTTCGAGATTGACTGGTCGGTGAATCCGCACTGGGACGCCAACTACACGAAAATGCCCGAGCACCCGATAGCGTCGGGCGTGCCGGCGTTTGAGATCAACGACGAGTGGTATTACCACATGCGCTTCGTGGACGGGATGAAGGGCGTCACGCCGATCCTGACCGCGCTTCCCCCCGAATCGACCCTGACGCGCCCGGACGGCCCGCACAGCGGCAACCCGCACGTGCGCGCGGCCGTCGCGCGGGGCGAGGAACAGCACACCGCCTGGGCGTTTGAACGTCCGGACGGGGGGCGGAGCTTCGGGTTCACGGGCGCGCACTTCCACCGCAACTGGCAGGACGACAACTTCCGCACGCTGGTGCTGAACGCCATCGTCTGGACGGCGGGCCTGGATGTGCCCGAAGGCGGCGTGCCCTCCCGGACGCCGACGGACGATGAAATGAAGGAGAACCTCGACGAGAAGGGCTGAGGCGCTCCGGCGCGTCCGTCCGACCGATCGCAACGCAGCCGTTCGAGGCTGGGGAGGAGCCGGCATGGGTTTGCTAAAGGCGGTACCGGCCGTTATCGGCTTGATGTCAGTCCTGCTTTCTCCGGCCGGCGCGAGCGCTCCCCTGCTGATCGCGGCGGAAGGTTCAAGCGCATACACCATTGTTTTGTCGACGGACGCCCTGCCGGCGGAATCGCGCGCGGCTGCGGAATTGCAGTATTTTCTACGCGAGATGACGGGCGCCACGCTACCGGTTGAACGTGGTGAATCGGCGATTCCGGAACGGGCGATTGTCCTGGGCGACGGCCCCCATCTTCGGGCCGTCGCGCCAGAACTTGCGCTGGACGGACTCGGCGAAGAAGGGTTCGTGATCCAGACGCTGGGCGAGCGCCTGATTATCGCGGGGCCGGGCAAGCGGGGGACGATGTACGGCGTGTACACATTCCTGGAGGAATACCTCGGCTGCCGCTTCTTCGCGCCGGAGGTCACGCACATTCCGAAGCGCCCCCGGCTGGAGATCGGCGCATTGAATATACGCCACACGCCCGTGATGGAATACCGCGAGGTGTACTATGCGGCCTCGAAAGACCTCGACTGGTGCACACGGAACCGGCTCAACGGGCACCTGACCGAACTGGGCGAGGAGCACGGGGGCAAGGTTGCCTATCACCCGTTTGGCCATTCGTTCTGGACGCTGATCCCGCCGGAGGAGTATTTCGAAACGCACCCCGAGTGGTTTTCGCTGGTGGACGGCGAGCGTACGCTAACCGGACGCTTCACACGGACGCAGCTTTGCCTCACGAACGAGGCGCTGATCGAGGAAGCCATCCGGCGGACGCGGCAGTGGATCGAGGAGAATCCCGACGCGACGATTATCAGCATTTCGCAGAACGATGGCCCCGGCGGCTGGTGCGAATGCGAGAACTGCGCGGCGATGGAAGCGGCGCAGGGCGGGGCCCATTCCGCGCCGGTAATTCACTTCGTCAACCGAATCGCGGAGGCGCTGGGCGGCGACTACCCGAACCACGTATTCGACACGTTCGCCTACTCATACACCACGGGGGCGCCGCGCGACCTCAAACCGCTTCCCAACGTCGTCGTGCGGCTGTGCACGTCGGGCTGCAAGTCCCACGCCTTCGACGATCCGAAGTGCGCGACCAATGAAGGCATCCGCGGCGCGGTCCGCGATTGGTTTCGGCTGACGGACCGGATTTATATCTGGGACTACACGATCAATTTCCGGCAATACCTCCTGCCGTTTCCCAACCTGCACACGGTCGGGCCGAATGTCCGGTTCTTCGTGAACCACGGTGTGCGGGGCATGTTTGCGCAGGGGAGCGGCGACGTTTCGCACAGCGATATGGGCCCCTTGCGTTCCTATCTGCTGGCCAAGTTGCTGTGGAATCCGGACTATGATCGGGAAACGGCGATCAACGAGTTCCTGGCGGCGTACTTTGGCCCCGCGGCGGAGCCCATGCGCGCCTATGTCGACCTGCTGGAGGCGGAGGTGCGGGGCAGCGACTACCACGCGTTGCACATGAGCAACTTCGAGCCAAAGATTGAAGCGGCTTACCTCGGCCCGAAGGTGCTCGCGCGCGCCACCGTACTGTTTGAAGACGCCGAGGCCCGCTGCGCCGATGCGCCCGCGTTTCTTGGACGTGTCCAGCAGGCCCGGCTCTCCATCGATTACGTCAAGGTATCGTTTGCGGCGCTCGTCAACGCGATGCTGACCGACGCGGAAAAACAGCTGCCGGCGGGCGCATTCTTCCCCGACGCGCTGGACCGTTTCTTCGGCGCGGCGGAGCGAACCGGAGTCGAGTACATGCGCGAGTCGTCGCGCAGCAACAGCTCGATGGAAGAATTCAGGCAGATGCTCGAATCCAGCGCGTGGCGCCGGGAAGGCGGCGGCACGGAAATCGAATAGCCGCCGGCGCTACACGTCCTCGCCGCAGGCCCGGAGCACGGTCCGCTGCACGGCATAGTCGTGTGACGTCGGGTAGGCGAATTCCGATTCCCCGCGAATACAGGCCGCCAGGTCGGTCAGGTCCGCCACGTGGCGCGGGAGATTCTCGAATGGCACGGGCTGGACGCCCTTCTTGTATTCGCCCCAGTCGCGGCGCAGGCTGAGCGTGCCGGCGGGCGGCTCCAGCGGCATGAGGGTAAAGCTGCCCTCCGTGCCCACCACGCGAAAACGGCGCGAGGCGAAGGCGTTGGGTTCCCGCGCGCCGCTCTCGACGGTGACCAGGGCGTTGTCGTACTCGAGCACGGCCAGTGTGTTGTCGTTGAGGGTGTCATCGATGCCGGTGTCGTGCCGGAGGAAGGATGTCACCTTCGATGGCTCGCCCATGAGCAGCACGATCATGTCGATCAAGTGGCAGCCCAGCTCCAGCATCAAGCCACCGGGATGAAACAGCAGCTCCTGGCGCTTCGCCGGTGACAGATCGGTGCACATGCTCGCGTGGATGCTGTAGATGTCGCCCAGCATGCCCTCCTTCACGAGTTTGCGCAGGAAGTCGAATCCAGGGTTGTAGCGGTACATGTAGCCCATCTGGACGAGAAGATCCTGCCGGTCCGCGGCGTCGAGCAGCGCGCGCCACTCCTCCAGGGAGGTCCCGGCGGGCTTGTCGAGGTAAAGATGCTTGCCCGCATCCACGACCGCGCGCCCGAGCTTCAGCAGGCGCTGCACATCGCTTTCCACGGCAATCATCTGGATGTCCGGGTTTCCGAGGAGGGCGTCCTGATCCAGCCAGGGGATGTCCCGCATCAGCTCGTGGTCCGCGAACGCGGCGCGCCGATCGGGATCCGGCTCGCATACGCCGTTCAGTGCGTAGTCGGGCGACTCGCGGAGTATTCGCAGCACGCTCAGGCCGTGGGCGTGTCCGAGGCCGAGGATCCCGCAGGGTATGGGACGCTTCATCGTGTTCTGTCCGGCGGCGAGCAGTTGCGGCCCGGCCAGCATGCCGGCGACCGCGCCGAGGAATTGGCGGCGTTTCATCGTGTTCTCCCTGTCTCCGTTGCGGGCGCCAGAGGCGCTCATTCGCGCCCCATCTTCCCGCGCGCGCCGCGCCAATGTCAAAGGCGGGACCGCCGCGGCGTCCGCGCTCAGTACCCGTCGATCAGGATCGCGCCCACCTCCGTGCGCAGCTGGATTGTCGCGCCGCCCTCTCCGGTCGCGCCCGCCGCCGAGGCGCCCGTGACGTTGTAGCGCGCCGTGTCAATCGGGAATGCGTCGGATATCTGTATCGCGCCGATATCCGTCCGTGCGTCCAGCGTGAAGACGCTCGCGGCCGGCAGCACCACGTGCAGATTGCCCACGCCCGTCTCCCCGGTAATGTCCTCGTCGGCTTCGGGCGCCGTTACGCGTTCGAGATAGACGCCGCCCGAGTCCAGCTCGAAATCGATCGCGCCCCGCATGCCGTACACGGTGACCGCGCCCATGTTCACCCGCAGATCGGTGATGGCGTCCGCGGGCGCCTCGATGACCAACTCCACCGCGCCGCTGAAGGACGCGCTGTTGGCGGGGACGCTGCCTGAAACGTTGACCGTGTTCCCGGAGCGCGTTACGCGCACCTCGATCTGGTTGAGATAGACGCCCGGCGCCTGCCGATTGGTCGCGTTCTCGGGGATATAGGCGACCTTCACCCAGGAGACGTTCACCGTCTCCTCTTCGGTCCCCACCAGCGTGATGGGCCCGACGTGGTTCGTGATGTTGAGGCGTCCGCCCGCGGGCAGCGCCTGCGACGCGGTACCGTCCTCGCTCGCGTATTCAATGTAGATCGTCGGGGCCTGCGGCGGGCATCCGGACAGCGCGGCAAGCATCGCCACAAGCACAACTACCAGCAATAACCTCGCATGCAACAGGGCAAACATGGCGACATACCCTCCCGGGTAGCGCCCCGCAAACGCTGTACAAGGCCAGTATAGGCCGGAACGGGAGCGCCGTCAATGGAAAGATCTCTGGCTCCTCCGGCGCGGTGCGGGCGGGACGGCTATCCTGCTTTTGACGCGAACAGGAAAGATACCTGACGCCTTCGGCGCGGTGCGGGCGGGCCGCCCGCACCTCATAGACCTGTTCTGCGCTCACCAAGTGTTGAAACGCAGTGTATGGAGCGCCAGCGGCCCGCTGGCCCGGTGTCGAAGACACCGGAATTCCGAGGAACAAGACGTAACTGAAGCCTTTCTTAGAAGGTACTCAGGCTGCGCGGACGGTCTCAATTGCGCCGTTAGCGCAATGCGGGCGGGCCGCCGGCGCTCCATAGAGTTACCTGCTACGAGAGAAAGGAAAGCATTCGCCCATAAATCGCATGCACCGCCGCGGCCTGGACTTCTAGCGTATATCGCGTTTCGGCAAGCACGCGTGCGGCAGCCCCCATTTGCGTGCGACGTTCGGGCTCTCCACCCAGGCCTTCCAGCGCATCGAAGAGCGACGCTGGCCTGCCATCCGTCACCACGCCGCTTTCCCCGTCAACCACGATTTCCCGCAGCATGCCCCGATCCGCGACGACCAGGGGCTTCCCCATGGACAGAATCTCCCGGGCAGCACGACAGGTGCCGTCGCTGCCGGGAACGAGATAGACCCCCACGTCAAATGATTGAATGGCCGCGATGAGTTCATCGCCTTCCACATAGCCGGTGATGTGAACGTGGTCCGCGATGCCCAGTTCCCGCGCGGGTTGCTCCACCACGGTCTTTTGATTCGTACCTCGACCGACAATGAGCAGGTGGGTATTCGGAACTACCTCAATGAGCCACTTCGTCGCTTCGAGCAAGTCCTCGAAGTGGCGGTGGGTCTGCATGCGGGCGACGATACCCACGACGTAGGCATCCGCCGGGATATTCCACCGGGCGCGCAAGTCCTGGATCCCCGCGTTCGCGGGGATGGCGGGCGGGGAGAGGTTTAATGCCCTCTTCGGGTCGAAGCGCTTCGTATCAATTGCATTCGGCGCCACGGCCACCTGCTCCAGGCGCAGGCCATAGATCTCCACGTCATGCTCCCGGGCCATCTCGGAGGGCTCGATCAACACCGCGGTCCGGGCCATCATCGCGCGCCGGCGGCGGTTTGGCGCGAGACCCACGCCTTCGTAGCTCGTGCGCACGAGGGGGATGTCCAGCCCGCGCAACGCGCGCGCGGCGATTTCATGGTCGTTGTCGAGGTGACAATGCACAATATCGACGGGGTGTTCGTGCAGGTAGCGGCGCAGGCGCCGGACATCCAGGAAATTCTTCAGCGGGTGGCGGTGCTTGCGCAGGTGGAATTCGAGGATGGGCTCGATGCCCCGTTCCCGGGCCGACTCGACGACCCGGTTCACCGACTTGCCGGCGTCCGGCGCGCAGGCAAATTCCGCCTCCACGCCGAGCCCGCGCAGGCGCCAGCAAAGGTTCAGGGCCGGCTCGGCCGGCCCTGTCCATTTACTGTTGCTGAAGAGATGCAGAACCCTCATGCCGCGTTTTCGTCTTTGACATCCTCAAACTTCACCGAGACCAGCTGCGACACGCCGCGCTCCTGCTGCGTGACGCCGAAAATGGCGCCGGCCTTGGCCATGGTCAGCTTGTTGTGCGTGATGATGATGAACTGGCTCTGGCCGACGAATTCCTCGACCAGCTCCAGGAAGCGGCCCACGTTCGCGTCGTCCAGCGGCGCGTCGACTTCGTCGAGCACGCAGAAGGGGCTCGGCTTGGCCGTGAAGATGCTGAACAGCAGCGCGATCGCGGTCATGGCCTGCTCGCCGCCGGACAGCAGCGAGATGGTCTGCGGCTTCTTGCCGGGCGGGCGCGCCTCGATCTCGATGCCGCTCTCGAGCGGGTCGTCCTCGTCGAGCAGGTACACCCGGGCCTGGCCGCCGTTGAAGAGGCGGCGGAAATAGTTCTTGAAGCACTCGCTCACCGTCCGGAAGGTCTCCATGAAGAGCTCCTTGATGGTGGTGTCGATGCGGTCGACCACGCCCAGGAGGGTTTCCCGGGCCTTGCGGAGGTCTTCCTCCTGCGAGCAGAGGAACTGATCGCGCTTTTCGAGCGCCTCGTATTCCTCAATGGCCATCAGGTTCACCGTGCCCAGGCGCTGGAGGTCCTTCCGGTGCTCCTTGATGAGCTTTTCGCGTTCCTGCTCGTCGTACTCGTCGGTGCCGACATCCTTTTCTTCGAGCGAGGCCAGCGCCAGGTTGTACTCGGTCAGAATGCGCTCCTGGTGGAAGGCGATTCGGTCTTCCCGGTGCGTCAGCTCCAGCTCCAGCGTGTGGACTTCCTTCTGCGCGCGCGAGGTTTCAGCGCGGAGCTCCTTCAGGTCGCGCGCGAGGGCGCTGGACTCCTCGTTCAGCGCGTTCTGCTCCTTCTGCGCCTCCAGGACCTTGTCGTGCGCCTGCTCCTTCGTCTCGGAGAGGGCCTGCGCGCGTTCGAGGTGGTCCGCGATGCCCGCTTCCAGGTCGCGCACCTTGACGGCGAGATCCGCCATGACTTTGTCGCGGCGGGCCGCCTCTTCGAGCGCCTCCTGGTGCTCGCGCGCCTCGCGGAGCCGGTTGCGCTCCGCCTCTTCCAGGCTCTGGGTCAGCGAGGCGACCTTCACGCGCAGATCCGCCAGCGCGTCGCTGCACGTCGAGAGCGCGGCGCGCATTTTCGCGGCGTGATCCTGCGCCTCGGCGGTCTCCCGTTGGATAAGGTCGTCGTCGCCTTCCATGGCGTCGATCCGGCCCTGCGCCTCGGCGCGGCGCGCTTCGAGCTCCTCCCGCTGCGCCAGCAGCTTGTCGCGCTGCTCGCCCAATTGCGATCCCGACATGGTCAGGGTGTCGACTTCGGTGGCCAGGCGCGCCACCTCGACGCCGGCCTTGTTCAACTGCTGCCGGAGGCCGTCTTCCTTCTCCTCCAGGCCTGAGATATTGCGCGCCAGCTCCTGCAGGGCGGCGGTCATCTGCTGCGCCTGCTGCACCAGCGTGTTGATCCGGCCCGCCGCCTGTTGCACCGCCCCCTCCAGCTCCTCGATCTCCGCACTGCGCCCGAGCATGCCCTGGCTCTCGTTGCGTGTGCGCCCGCCGGTCACCGCGCCGGACGAGGTCACGACGTCGCCATCGAGCGTGACCAGGCGCGGGTAGCGCCGTTCGGACCGCGCGATGCGGATGGCGTCGTCAATGGTCTCGACGATCATGGTGTTGTACAGCAGATATTCGACCGCGGGCATGATGCGCGCTTCGCACTGCACGTAGTTGATCGCCTTGCCGATCACGCCGGCGGCGCCGCGGAGCGTATCGGAGTCGTCGCGGTTGTTGCTGCGGATCGTGTCCAGCGGCAGGAAGGTTACGCGGCCCGCGCGGTGCTGCTTGAGGAAGGCGATGGCTGATTTTGCGGCGTCCGCGTCCTCGCAGATGATGTTGTTGATGTTCCCGCCGAGGGCCGCCTCGATGGCCTTGCCGTACGCCTTCTCCGTGGAAAGCAGATCGCCCACCGGGCCGATAATCCCGTCCACCTCCGGCATTTCGTGCTGCCTGGCCTTCATCACCGCCTTTACGCCCGTCGCAAAGCCTTCGTAGCTGTCGCGGAGTTCGCGCAGCGAGTTTAGCCGAGCCTCCTTGCTGCTCTTTTCTTCCCGGAGCCGCTGCCATTCGTCGTTGGCGGCCTTCATTTGCTCGGAAATACCGCGGTGCTTCTCCTGGGTTTCCTTACGCGAACCCACAGTCTCGGTAAGCTGCTTCTGGACCTCCGTCTCCTGCTGGCGCGCCGTGTTCAGCTGCCCGGTGAGGTCCTCATGGCGCGTGCTCTGCGCCTTCTGCCGGTCGAAGATGCCCGCGAGCTGGTCGTCCACGCTCTTTAGGCTCACCGCGACCGTCTCGAGCTCGGTCTGTGTGCGGTTGCGCGTATTGATGGTATCGAGGGTTCGCGCGCGCGCCGCCTCCACCCGCTGCTCCGCCGCCGCGACCGCGGCCTCGGCTTCCGCGTATTCGGCCTGCTTCTCCTTCGTGGCGGCTTCGGCGCGTTCGATTTCCGCCGTGAGCTCCGAGCTCTTCGCGCCGGTTTCGCCCTGGGTGTCCTTCACCGATTCGGCGCGCTTGAGAAACTCCTCCTTCTCCTTTTGCGCCTGCTCGTGGCGGGTCTGGGAGAATTCGATTTCCTTGCGAATTATTGCGATCTCGCTCTCGATCTTCTCCATTTCGGAGTCGACCTGGTATTCGCCCTCGCGCCGGGCCATGAGCATGCGTTCGAGCCCCACGCGCTTGAGGCCGAGCTCCTCCTGCCGCGCTTCGAGCTTGCTCGTCCGGGAGGAGGCCTTTTCGTAAGCCTTTTCGGCGGCGCCGTACCGCTCCTTCAGATCGTCGATCTGGCCGCTAAGCTCGTTGTAGTGAAGCCACGCGTTGCGCACTTCCAAATCGCGCAGGGCCTCCGTCAATTCGCGGTGGCGGATAGCGGCGTTCACCTGGCGCTTGAGGTTGCGCATCTGGCGCTGGACTTCCGTGATGATGTCCGAAAGCCGCAGCAGGTTCTGCTCGGCGCTGTCGAGCTTGCGCAGGGCGACCTTCTTCCGCGCCTTGTACTTGATGATGCCCGCGGCTTCCTCGAAGAGAAAGCGGCGGTCGTCGGGCTTGGAGCTCAGCACCATGCCGATCTTGCCCTGGCCGATGAGCGAGTACGCGTTGGTGCCGATGCCGGTATCCATAAACAGTTCCTGGATATCGCGCAGGCGGCACGGGGCCTTGTTGATCAGGTATTCGCTCTCCCCCGAACGGTAGACGCGCCGCGTGACCTGGACTTCCGCGAAGTCCAGCGGCAGCTTGTTGTCGGCGTTGTCGAAGGTCAGCGTGACCTCGGCCATCCCCATGGGCGAGCGCTGCTCGCTGCCGTTGAAGATGATGTCCTGCATATGCGAGCCGCGCAGGGCCTTTGCGCTCTGCTCGCCCAGGCACCAGCGGAGCGCGTCGAGGATATTGCTCTTTCCGCAGCCGTTCGGGCCCACGATGGACGTCGTTCCGGCCTGGAGGTCGATGTGGGTCTTGTCCGCGAAGGACTTAAACCCGAAAAGGTCTATTCGCTTAAAGTACATGCATTCACCGTTCTAATGGAAAGCGCCCATGCGGGGGCGGTGTTATTGAATAAGGCGCAACGGCGCGGCCCCGGCCGCTTCACTTCGCGACGCCGTCCCGGAGGAGAATCCGCTCAATGGCCGTCGCGCGCCCGGAGGCGTCGTCGATTTCGAGGTAGACCGCGGAAAGCAACGCCGGCCCCCGCGCCACCACGAACTTTTCGGGCATGCCGGAGATAAACCGGTTCACCACGATATCTTTGTCCGTGCCGATCACGGAATGGTAGGGGCCGCACATGCCCGCATCCGAAATATAGCCGGTGCCGCCCGGCATGATCCATTCGTCGGCGGTCTGGACATGGGTATGGGTCCCGATGACGGCGGAGCAGCGCCCGTCCACGTGCCAGCCCAGCGCAATCTTCTCGGAAGTCGCCTCGGCGTGCATGTCGATAAGGATGACCGGCGTCTCCCGGCGCAGTTCCGGCAGCAGGCTGTCCGCCATGCGGAAGGGGCATTCCACCGGCTCCATATAGATGCGCCCGATCAGGTTCAGCAGGCCGAGCTTGCGCCCATCCGGCAGCGAGATAACCGTGTGGCCGTGTCCGGGCATTCCGGGCGGGAAATTGGCCGGCCGCACGAGCTCCGGGTAGGACGGCATGACCGGGATAATGACCTTCTTCCGCCACGTGTGGTTGCCCATCGTGAAGCCGCCGATGCCCAGGCGCTTGAGTTCGGCCAGGGTCTCCGGCGTGGCCCCGAGGCCCCCCGCGGAATTCTCGGCGTTCGCCACGATGATATCGGGCGACCAGCGGTCGCGGATCTGCCCCAGCCGCTGGGACACAATCTGGCGGCCCGGTTTGCCGACGATATCACCAAGGAAGACGAGTTTCATATAGTTAAGAGGCTTTGGGTTCAGAGCTTCAGGCTTTAGGCTGGAGGCTTTTGGGATTCGAAAATCCTTCTCGAACCCTGTATGCAAAACAAAACACCCAACCTGCCCTTGCAATTGCGATTGTATAAAATCCAGCGGCAAGAACCACATGCCGACGGTGCGATACAGGTTAGTACCCGATCCGAGAACCAGAAGCCCCGATTCTGGACCCTTAACGCTTAAACCCTACAGCCTAAAGCCTACAGCCTACAGCCTACAGCCTACAGCCTAAAGCCTACAGCCTACAGCCTACAGCCTAAAGCCTAAAGCCTAAAGCCTAAAGCCTAAAGCCTAAAGCCTAAAGCCTAAAGCCTATTTAGCCATTTCCACCGCGCGCGTCTCTCGGACCACGGTGACGCGGATCTGGCCCGGATACGTCATTTCGGACTCGACGCGGCGCGCCACATCGCGCGCCATGGCGGCCGCCTCGGCGTCACTCACGCGGTCCGGCTGGACCACCAGGCGCACCTCGCGACCGGCCTGGATAGCGAAGGCCTTCTCCACGCCGTCGAACTCGTGGGCGATCTGCTCAAGCTGTTCAAGGCGCTTGATGTAATTCTGCATCGTCTCGCTGCGCGCGCCCGGGCGGGACGCGGACATCGCGTCCGCCGCCTGCACGATCATGGAGATCGGCGAGGTCATCGGCATTTCGTTGTGGTGCGCGCCGATGGCGTTGCAGATGACCTCGTGCTCCCCGTGCCTCTTGGCAATATCGTGGCCGAGGATGGCGTGGGACCCTTCGATCTCGTGCGTGAGGGCCTTGCCCATATCGTGGATGAGCCCGGCGCGCTTCGCCTCCTGCACATTCAGGCCCAACTCCGCCGCCATGATCCCCGAAAGGTGGCACACCTCAATCGAGTGCTGGAGCACGTTCTGGCCGTAGGAGGTGCGGAAACTCAAGCGGCCCAAGAGCTTAACAATCTCCGGATGGAGCCCGTGCACGTCCGCCTCCAGGCAGGCGGCCTCCCCACGCTCCTTGATCGTCTTGGCCATCTCCTCGTTGACTTTCTCCACCATCTCCTCAATGCGGGCGGGGTGGATGCGGCCGTCCTGGATAAGCCGTTCGAGGGTGATGCGGGCAACCTGACGCCGGATCGGGTCGAACCCGGACAGGATAACGGCTTCGGGGGTATCGTCAATAATGACGTTGATGCCCGTCGCGTTTTCCAGCGCCCGGATATTGCGGCCCTCGCGCCCGATAATCCGGCCCTTCATTTCGTCGTTAGGCAGATCGACCACCGAAACCGTGGTCTCGGCCACGTGGTCTGAAGCACAGCGGCCAATGGCCTCGCCTATAATCCAGCGGGCCTTCTTCTCCGCCTGTTCCTTCAGTTCGTCTTCGGTGCGCTTGAGCTGGAGCGCGCAATCGCGCTTGACTTCGTTCTCCAGCGTAACAAAAAGCTCGCGGCGCGCCTGTTCCGCCGTCAGGCCGGAAATGTCCTCCAGCTTCTTGGTTTGTTCAGTGATAACGTTGGCGACCTTTTCGAGCTCTTTCTCCAGGTCTTTCTCGCGCTTGACCAGGTTGCGCTCTTCCGCGGCCAGATCGAGCGCGGTCTTATCCAATGCGGTGGCGCGCTTATCGAGGGTTTCCTCCTTGGAAAGCATCCGCTTTTCAATCGCCGCGATTTCCTTGCGCTGCTCGCGGGCTTCCTGCTCCATCTTCGCGCGCAGGTCGATCTCCAGTTCCTTGACCTGCGTCCTGGCTTCTTTCTGGAGAGTCGCCGACTCCCTTTCGGCGTCCGTCAGGATTTGGGCGGCGTCCCGCCGGGCCTTCCCCATGAGGCCCTTGCCCCGGGCTTGCGCCAGGACAATACAAAGAAGATAGCCGGCGGCGAGGCCCGCGGCCAGGCCAATGCCGAGTGCTGTAAAATCCATCTACATAAACCTCCGCCCCATGCAGGGTTATAGGTTAAGAACAACCGGCGGAAGGTATATGAACAGGCAGGGATCTAGATCAGATTGTCAGTCCGGGAAAAGTAAACAGCGGCAATCGCTCGGTTGACAAGACACGACATGAAAAACTCACCGTATAAATGAATATCCAGCGGCCCAGCCAAACCCGGCTGCTGGGTATTGACCTAAATCCTTGCTTCTCACGTACCTGATGCCGGATCAGCAATATTGATTGAACCTAATTATAGGGGCGCGGATGCCCGAAGTCAACGCGGTGCAGGGGCTTGTGACGTAGTCATCTCAGGCGCCGGCGCGGGACCGCCCGCCGGGCAGGCGCCCCAATAAGGATTGGATTCGTCAACGGACCTGGAAACGGCCATGCTCCAGAAGGAATTGTCCGCCGTCCTCCAGGCATTGCCCGACACTTATGATCGGGTGCGTTGTGTCCATAATAATGAATGGCGCTTCGCCAAGCATCGGTATCTGACGGGATTGGAGGCGGCCCCAGAATTCGAATCGCACACGCGGTTTGGCTTCCACACCGCCGATCGGCATCGGGAATAGGCCGCTGTGGGGCAACTCAATGTTTACCTTCCTATTCCCGGACTCGGTCAGTTCCACACCGATCCGCTCAACGAGCCGGGCCTCTCCCGGGCTGTCGAAACTCGGGGCGCGACCCGGGATGACATGCACGGGCGAGCCCGTATCAAGTATCGCATCGTCCCATTCCAGAGAATATAATACCCCTCCCGACGAATTCGGAATGTAAAGCCGCAACGATGTTCGCCACATTCGCCGCGCAAAAAAGCCCCATGACTGCGTCATCGATTTTAACTCCCGTCTTTCCGCGGTTCTCGCACGACCACCAGACGCGCCGCACAACGGAAGTCTAACGAATCGGCGAGGTCTTGCCAAGGACCGGAGCATGGCGCGTATTGCCAGCTATTCGCCAATCCGGTATACTTAGGGTATGTCAAAGACCATGCTCCATACTGAAGCTGGGCTTCCTGAAGGCGCCGTGGTGGATCCTGATCGCGACGAGGCGTATTTCCGGTCGCAGCAAGATCGCTTGCTTCGGGACTACGCCAACAAGTTCGTGGCTGTTCGCGACCAGCAAGTTGTGGCCACTGCGAATACGTATTTCGATCTTCACGCCCAGCTGTGCGCGAGATACGGACAGCCCGTGTACGCCCTTGTTCGGCGGGTTGTTCCGTCGGCATTTCAGGCGCGCGATACCGACCCCGTCAATATTGTGCTGTAAGCACAACCTATGGACCAGCGGGCCATAGGCGGTCCGTGATCGCGTTTTACCCACCCCTACGCCTCGATCCCGTATTCCTTCATTTTCCGCCACAGCGTCGATCGCGATATCCCCAGCAGTTTCGCCGCTTTCGTCTGATTGCCGTTAAGCGATTCAAGCGTCGTGCGGATGTGGGTCTCCTCGACTTCCGCCAGGGATCGCACGGTGCTGCCCGCGTCGTGCGCGAGGCGCAGCCGGGGCGACAGCCCGAATTGCACCTGCTCCGGCAGGTCCGCGGCCCGGATCATGTCCCCGTCGGCCATGATCACGGCATGCGCGATAATCGTCTCCAGTTCGCGCACATTTCCCGGAAACTCGTAATTCATCAGCAGGCTCCGGGTGTGATCGTCCATGCCCTGCACCTGCTTGCCGAAACGGCTGTTCGCCAGCTTGATGAAATGCTGGATCAGCCCCGGAAGCGCCTCCATGCGTTCCCGGAGCGGCGGGATGCGAATTTGAACCACATTGAGCCGGAAGTATAAGTCTTCCCGGAACTTATGGTCCGCAACCGCCTGCACGAGATCGCGGTTGGTCGCCGCAATAATCCGGACATTCACCCGCGACGGCACGCTCGATCCGACCCGCCGGATCTCGCCGTTCTGAAGGACGCGAAGCAGTTTCGCCTGCGTGATCGGGGCCATATCGCCGATCTCGTCCAGAAAAATCGTCCCGCCGTCGGCTTCTTCAAACAAACCCACCTTGTCCTGGTCGGCGCCGGTGAATGCGCCCTTTACGTGGCCAAACATCTCGCTTTCGAGGAGCGCCTCCGGCAGCGCGGCGCAGTTGATCGCCACGAAGGCCTGATCCTTGCGCTTGCTCAGCCGATGCACCGCGTTTGCCAGGACTTCTTTGCCGGTGCCGCTCTCGCCCAGCAGCAGCACGGTTCCGTCGGTCGGGGCCACCTTCTGGATGAGCCGGATGACTTTCTGCATGGCGGGGCTGTTGCCCGCCAGCTCCTCCACGAACCCCTGGGCGTACTGGTCGGCCGTCGAGGTCAGCTCCTGCATCTGACGCGCCTTCGCGACCGCCAGCGCTACATCCGAAGGCGGGCTCGATTTGGGCAGGTAGAAAAAGGCCCCCTGGCGAACCCCCTCCAGCGCCGCCTCGAGATCGTCGATGTCGAACAACAGCACAAGCCGGGTATGGGGGTACTGCTCCCGGACGAAGGAGACGAGCTCGACGTCGCTCTCCCCGCCCAGCTCCAGATCGAGGATAATCACGTCGAAGCGGCGGCGGCTCGCCAGCCGGAGCACGCCGGCGGCGTCGTGGCACCGTTCCGTTTCGGCGCGTTCGGCGGCCAGGAAGTTGGCCAGCGTGGCGCCATAGTCGAGATCGGTGCAGGCCACAAGAATCCGGGAGGGGTCGGTTGCGACCGCGTTCTTCATTGCAACACGCGAAGCCTTCATGGGCGGAATTGTAGCATAACGAAGCGGATCCGGGGCGCGTGGGAATGCCCTGCGCCCCGCCCGATCAGCCGCGATCGCTCTCCGTCATCGAATAGCTCATGCGGGGCTGGGACGTGCGCCGGGCCTCGGGAACCAGCTCGCCAAACCACGCGTCGTTCTTTCGCATCACCTGTACCGCGCGGTGGCACACCTCGCACGACACCTCCGCCCCCTCGGTCGTGGCTTCGTTCAGCTGGATGAAGGTGCTGCAGAACGGGCAGGCGATGCTGCGCTCGGAACTCTTGTAGTAATCCTGGAGGATCCGGTCGATTTTTCCGTTGCGGAAGCAGCGGATCAGCGCGTCCGCACACGCGGGATCGAACTGGGTGCCCTTGTTCTCCTCGATGATCTGGATGGCCTTTTCCGGATCGAGTCCCTTGCGGTACGGGCGGTTGCTCGTGAGCGCGTCGAAGGTGTCGCCCACGGCCAGGGCGCGGCCCTCAATGGGTATGTCTTCCCCGGCGAGGCCCTTGGGGTAGCCCTTGCCGTCGTAGCGCTCGTGGTGGTACAGGCAGTACGGGATCAGCGGCTCCAGGAAACTGACGTCTTGCAGGAGTTGCGCGCCCTTCTCCGGATGCACCTTGATCTTATCGAACTCCTCGTCGGTGAGGCGGTCGGGTTTCCGGAGGATCGCGTCGTCCACGGCGATCTTGCCGACATCGTGGAGTACGCCGCCCATCCTGACTTCCTTGATCTTTTCCTCGGACCAGCCCAGTTCGCGCGCCACCTCGATCGTGAAATTCGTCACGCGCCACGTGTGGCCCACGGTGTAGTGGTCCCGCAATTCGATGGCGTTTGCGAGCACGAGCAGCGTGTCTTCGTAGGCTTTTTCCAGCATGCGGACATATTGCGCATTCTTGATGGCGACGCCGGCGGGGCCCGCCAGGGCGACGAGCAACTCCAGGTCGCTGTTGACGAACGCGTTCGTGGCGCCCCGGGTATCCACGTAAATGACCCCGAGCCGCTCGCTCTGGCAGGTGAGCGGCGCGCACATCGCCGACGCGATATTGTGGCTGATGATGCTGGCGCCAGTCTCGAAGCGGGAGTCGTCGGCGGCGTCAAACGTAATAATCGCCTCGCCATGCTCGAATGCGCGGTTCACGATCGAGGAACTGATCTTCACGTCGACATTCTGGTTGCCCGACCGCACGTACTCCGTCACCAACTCGTCGCTGCCGGGCGCCTGGAGCAGGATCACCCCGTTGTGGGCCGGGATGAGCTGGAAGATTTCCTCCATGACCCGCGCGAAGAGCTTGGAAAGGTTGCGCTCGCTCGTGATGATTTCGTTCGCGGAGTACACCGCGCGGAGGCGCTGCTGGATTTCGGCCAGCTTCGCGTCGCTCGCCGCCGCCCCCGGGCTCTGAAAAAACGTCTCGTACACGTTGGCGGCCTTGGCCGTCTCGTAGCGCGTACCCATGGAGTTGTCGAACTTCACGCCGCTGCTACCGCGCTCCGCTTCGCGGGTGGCCTCGGCCTGGACCTCTCCCTGATCCACGGCTTCGGACTCAAAGCGCAGATCGTGGGTGCCGAGCCGGATGATGTTCCCGCTGGAGAGCTTGTACTCCACGATCTTGCGATCGCCAATCCAGGTGCCGTTGCCGCTGCCCAGATCCTTGACGACGGTGGCGTGCTCTTTCTGCTCGATCACGGCGTGCTGCCGGGATATCTGGAGATCCTCAAGCTGCAAGTCGTTGTCGGGGTTGCGCCCGATCGAGAGCTTGCCCTTGATCTCCACCGACGACCCCTGAAGGGGGCCAGTGAGTATTACCACCCGTTCTTTTCTCATCGCATTGCGACTCCCGGTGCGGACGGCTCCAGCCCCGCCGTTGTACGCTACTGCTCAAGGTTATAGCACGATTGCCGCCTGAAACCAAGTTATTTTCACCGACCGCGGCTTGGATCCCGACAGCCGCCACGGGTAATCGGTTGACAGCGCTAAACCGTTTCGATATCATGGCTTTGGTGAGTTAGCGCCCGGACCGGCGCCGCCTCGCTGGCGCCCGGGCGGGTGCGCCCCGGAGACTGGCGCGCGCCAACACGCCCCCGCCCCCGGGAGGCCCTGGCCGCGTGGTCGGGCAGCGACCGGCGGCGATCGCTTCATCGCAGGGTCCCGGGCGCGCGTCCCCCGGAGTCCCCGACAACCTGGGCTAAGCGCATGGATGAATCGCAGTCGTATCTTGGCCTGCTGGGCTTACGGGAGCAGCCCTTTGCACCCACCGCGGACCCCGTGTATTTCTTCGCCACCCAGGGCCACAAGGAGTGCCTCTTCCGCCTCTGGAACGCGATTGACGCCCGCCATGGCATTGCCGTCGTGCTCGGGAACTACGGCACCGGCAAGACCACGCTCCTGCGCAAGTTGCTCACCGGCATGGCCGCGGATCCCGACCGCTACCTGACCGCTGTCGTTGGCTCGCCCATCCCCTCCTGGACGAGTTTTGCGCTGCTGGAAAGCATCGTCGCCCAGTTCGGGCTGCGCCCCCGGGAAAACTCCTTCGTCGCCCACATGGAGGCGCTGAACCAGCACCTGCTCGAGAACCGCGGCCGCATCTGCACCCTGATCATCGACGACGCGCAAAACCTCAACAAGCGCGGCCAGCTCGAGCTCCTGCGGCTGATACAGAACCTCGAAACCCAACAGCAGAAACTGCTCAACCTGCTCCTCTTCGCTCAACTCGAATGGGTCCAGGTGCTTCGCGCAGCCCCCAATTTCGAGCAGCGCGTCAACCTCACCTACACCCTCCAGCCCATCGAGTTCGAGGAAATGCGGCAGTTCATCGACTTCCGGCTGCGCCAGGCCGGCGCGGATACCGGCACGGGGCCCGCCTTCGAGGACGCCGCCCTCCGCGCTATCCATGCCTGGGCCGAGGGCAGCCCCCGCGTCATCGTGACGCTCTGCCGGAACGCGCTGCTGCTCGCCGCCCAGTTACAGACGAAGACCATTACGCCCGAAAATATCCTGCACACCATCGACAAGACGGCCCTTCCCGACCCGGAACGCCGCGCCCGCGCCGCCGCGGCGGCGGGAATGCCCGCGCGCGTGCTCGGGGAAACGACCGGCGCCGGAATCTTCCGGGAACCGGCGCCGAGGACCCCACAGGCCCGCGATCGCCGCGCCGCCGACATGCTGCTGCGGTCGGCCCGCGATCGCCAGGGAGCGGGCGGCGAATGAGCGCGGAAGCCGAACACGATCGGGCCCCTCTCGCCACCGGCGATGAATGGCAGTCGTCTGACGTTGATGATTCTCTGGAGGGCGCGCTCATGCGCGGGATTCCCGCGGATGCCCGCCTCGACAGCGGCGTACCCGAGGGGCAGCGCGCGAATGCGCTCGACTTCATTCAAATGTCCGGCTTGACGCGCCCGCCCGCCCGCGCCACCGAAGCGCCCGATCCCGATTTGAACCCGTCCGCGCCCCTGAGCTTCTACGAGGCCGGCGTGGCGGATGTCGACGAGGAGGCGAGTCTCGCGGCGCTCTCCAGCGGTCCCCGGGACCTCACACTCGACGCCAACCTGGCCCCCGATCCCGCCGGGGAGACCCTGGGCGCGGAAAGCGAGCACGCCGCGGCGGCCTTTCAGGCAATTATTGACGCGTTGGAAGCCGGGCGGGCGCCCGGTCACGTGCTCGAGGATCCACCCGCGCCGGCCCCCGAAGCCGTCGAGCTCCCCGAGGGCCTGGATGCGCATGGCGTGGATCCCGGCCCGCTCCCGGAATCGGCCAATCCCATCCGTGATCACCGGCCAGTTGCGTGGCGATCGGCGCCGTCCGCCGGCGATCCCGAGGAGGACGGGCCCGCCGTGCCCGATCCGGATCCCGGCGGCGCCGGCGTGGAGTTCGCGGTCCCGGAAGCGATTCCCGGCGAGGACGGCGACTTCGACAATTTTCTGGAAGACGGGGTCATCCATTCCGCCGTGGACGAGGCGCCCCACCTGGAGCTGGCGGCTCGCGCGGAACTTGATTGCGATCCGGAGGGAATGGCGCCGGAAACCGCCCCGTCCGTTTCCAGCCCCCACCGCGAGGCGCTGCAAAAAGCCGAGCAATTGATGAATTCCCTCGGGCAGCCGCCAGCGGCCGGAATGCCCGCCCTCCCGGAAATCCACATTGGCGAAGAACCCGCCGCCGCTCCGCCTCGTGCGCTGGAGCTGAACGGGAGTGGGGGAGAGGAAAGCTACAGCCAGGCCCATGCCCGCCGCCGGTCGCGCCGGCACTCCCGCCTCGCCCGAAGGATGTGGCGCACCGCGCGTCTGATCGCCGGCGTGGCCACGGCCGCGGCCATCGTGGCGGGAATCTGGTTCTATGTGCTCGCGCCGGGGCTCGTCCGAACGGAAGACCGCGCCGCGCAGGCTGCCCGATTCATGGTCGGCCGGCAGTACGCGGATGCCGCCGCGGCGTATGAGCAGGTCGCCTCCCGCGGTGGCCCGAGCCGCGCCGACGCGCTGTTTCACGCCGCGAACGCGACCCTGCTTTCGGTCGGGAATGACACCCCGACCGACGCCGCCCGGCCCCGCTACGAGCGGGCGCTCGCGCTTTTCGCGTCCTTTGCCGAAGAATTTCCCCAGCACCCGAAGCGCCCGCGGGCGCTCGCGTTGACCGGACGGGTGCACTTCGAAGCGCAAAATTACGACGCGGCGATCGCTGTGCTACGCGATCAAATCGTTCCCGCGGACGATCCCGCGGCCGCCTTGATGGTCCTGCGCTACCTGGCGCGGGCCTACCGGATGAAGGGCGCGTACGACGAGGCCGAAACCGCATACCTACAGGCGGCCACGCTCCCCGACAATTTCAGCGCGGAGGTCGACTACCGGGAACTGGGCGATATGCACCGCACCCGCGCCGGCCTCGCCGAAACCGACGCGGACGCGCGCCGCGCGCACGAAGAAACCGCCTCGCGATACTGGAACCGTGCGCTCCAGACGCCCGGAATCGCCCCCGCGGCGGCGGCGGAACTTCACGAGCGCCTTCAGTGGCAGTCTTTCACAGGCGATCCGCCCGCAACCGCGGCATCCGAGCCGGTGGCCGTGGCGCGGCCCGCGGCACAGACGCCGGCGGATGATACGGCCGAATTCGGCGTGGCGGCGCCGGGTGCGCCCGCCCCGCCATACGATTCGCCCGTCGAGCGCCGGGAGGACCCGGGGGCCGAACTGGAGGCCTGGACGCGCGGCGCTGCCGCCGCGGGCGCTCCGCATGAATAGCGCCGCCGGGATATACGCCAGGCTCGAGAACCACACAGGGAGTAATGCGATGATAAGCATGGTGAAAATCGGGTGGGCCGCCGCCCTGATCGCGGCCCTGTGCGCGGCGGCCACGGCTCCCGCGCAGCCCGCGGAGGATGGCCCGCTGAAGCCGGGCGATCTGGTCTACATCAACGTACACCGCCAGCCCGAGCTGTCCGCCGCCACCCAGGTCGATGGGAATGGCAACGTGGAAATGCCCTACATCGGCAACGTTGCCGTTCAGGGCCTCGCGCTCGAAGCCGCCGCCGACCGCATCGCGCTCGGGCTCAAGAGCGTACTGAAAAGCCCGCGTGTTACCGTGACCCGTAGTTCGGAACGGGGAGCCTTCCCCCAGGCGTACATGCGAACCCAGTCCATGCAGACCCAGGTCGTTCCGCTGGACAACGCCGATGCGGCAACCCTCGAAGCGGCCCTGTCCGGTATGTCCAGCGGCGGCGGAAGCGTCAGCTTCGATCCGGCGACCAACAGCATGATTCTCACCGACGAGCCCGCCGTGTTGCAGAACATGATGGGCGTCATCCGCGAGCTGGACCAGATGAAATCCCAGATCACGCAGGTGCTGATCGAGGCCAAAATCGTCGAAGTCGAGACGGAGGCCGCCAGGGAGCTGGGTGTGCGCTGGTTCGTGCAGGGCGATCGCGCGGGCGGCGGCTACACCCCCTCGCCCCGCCGCGACGCCCTCCTCAATTCAATCCGCCAGTTCTCGGGGCCCAACGCCAACGAGTCCCTCCAGAGCAACGCCCGGAACACGGGCGCCGCCCTCAACAGGCGCTTCATCGACGAGGACATGTTCGACCGCCGGCTCCAGGTGCCCGTCCAGGTCGCCGCGCCCGGGCAGATGTTCTTCGGCTACATGAACAGCGGCATCGACCTCGGCCTCATGCTCGATGCCCTCGTCGCCGACGGCAAGGCCGAATTGCTCGCATCCCCCTACATCGGAACGGTAAACCACCGGTCGGCCTCGATCCGCATGATCGAGGAATTCCCCTACACCGAACTCGGAACCGCCGGCTTTTCCGCTGTGGAACACATCCGCTTTCTGGAAATCGGAATTAAGATGGACGTGACGCCCCATGTACGGCGGGATCCCGACGGCGAGCGCTACATCCTCGTGGAGCTCTCGCCCGAAGTCTCCACCGCCGTCGGCGTTTCCAACGGCGTGCCCGTACGCGCGGTCCGCTCCAGCGAAAGCCAGCGCATCGTCCGCGACGGACAGTCCCTCGTAATCGGCGGGATCGTCATGGCCGACAACCACACCGTGATCCAGAAGCTGCCCGGGCTTGGGAGTCTGCCCATCTTCGGCAATCTCTTCAAACACAAGGAGCGAAGCCAGACGAGCCGTGAACTCATGATCTTCGTGACACCCACCATTCACGACCGCCCCGAGGATATCCGATGGGAACGCAGCCTCGACCTGCAGGGATTCGGCCACGACGACGCGTTCCTGGCCGCCCTCGAAGCGCGCGCCGAGGTGCGAAAAGACTAGCGCCATGTCCACGAGCCTCGATACCCCCATACTGGACGACGCGCCGCGCCAGGGAAGAGACAACTTCCGATCCGTGCTCAACGTGCTCGCGGATCGGTGGCTGTTGCTACTCGCCGGCACGCTGCTCGGCGCGCTCGCGTTCGGCGGGGGGATGTGGCTCACGCGCGAAGTCACCCCGGCGCGCTACCAGGCCACCGGAAGCCTCTATATCAAGCCGGCCCAGTACTCTATCCTCTCCCCTCAGTCACCGCGCTCCGATTTCACGCTGCGGGCGGAACAGATCGTCAAGGAAACCAGCGTCGCCGCGCTCGCCGAAAAGGTGGCGCAGGCCCTCATACAGCGCGACATCGCCACCGGCGGGCCGCTCAGCGGCGTCGTTGCCCCGGAGGAGTTCAAGCGCGAGGCCGCCCGGATCGAGGCCCGGCTCGCCCTCAGCCCCCTGACCGAGGACGGCGTCGGAAAGGTCGAGATCCACGTGCGGGATTGCGCGTCTCCGGGCGAGGCGGAGGATATTGCCGAGTACGCCTCCCGGGTCTTCGTGGAAATGAACCGGCAGGTGCACCTCGAAGACGTCCGGGAGAAACACGCCTTCATACGGCGCCATATCGAATCCCTCAGGACGGCCCTGGCCGGCGCGGAAGCCGATCGCCTCGCCTTCAAGCAGCGCCACAGCGGACGCCCCTACGAAAACATCGACGAGGAATTGGCGCGCAAGGACCGCGAACTGCGCGAAATCGAGGCCGCAGGCGAGGCCGCGGCGCGGAAACTGAGCGATCTCGAGGCGGAGCTTGTGCTTGCCGGGGAGCAGTTCCCGGAAGCCCTGAACCAGCCCAGCGACAACCTCGTGGCCGGACTGTTCGCCGAGCTGGACGCCCTGCTCGAAGAGAAAATGACCCTCAGCGCAATCTACCAGCCCGCATGGCCGCGTCTCGTCGAGCTGGAGGAAGAGATCGCCGAGGTCCGCGAGGTCATCCTCGAAGCGGAGCGGAGGCGCGATTCCGGCGTCCCCGGAGGCAGCGATATCTGGGCCAAACGCAAGGAAATATACCAGCAGCAGATCGACCTCCGGCTTCAGATGGCCTCCCTCGAAATCCAGGCCGGGGCCATCGAGCGAGAGCGGGAAACCCTCCTGCCCCAACTGCCCGAACTCGCCAACCTCAAGTGGACCGCGGACAGCCTCAAGCGCGAAGTCGACAACATCGAGGAGCAACTCAACAAAGCCTCCGACAGGGAGCTCGAAGTGCGCGCAAGTATCGAGCACGGCCTCGGCACCGTGGAGCGGTCCGCCTCCGCGCCCATCGTCGGCGTGCCCGAACGGCAGCCGGGCAGCCGCAATGTCTGGATCAACTTCCTGATTGGCGGGCTGGCCGGCGCGCTACTTTCCTTCGCCCTGGCCATGGCCGTCGAGTTTAACGATACCTCCATCCGCAGCATCGACGATGTGAACGAATACATCGGACTCGAAGTCATCGGAACCATCCCCCGAATGCGCTTCGGCCGCCCCCGCGGAAACCGCCGCCGCCGCGCAACCTACGTCAGCACCGTCGACGAGGAACAGATCGACAGCTGCATCGTCACCCAGCACGACCCCAAGTCGCCAATCTCGGAGGCCTACCGCACCCTCCGAACCAACTTCCAGTTCGCGACCATTCAGAAGAAACCGCGCACCCTCATGGTGACCAGCGCGGTCCCCGGTGAAGGCAAGACCACCACAGCCGTGAATCTTGCCGTGACCATGGCCGACCGCGGCATGCGCGTCCTCCTCGTCGATACCGACCTGCGCCGCCCCAACGTACACCGCGTCCTCCGCATGGAGCGCGGCCCCGGGCTCGCCGATGTCTTGCGCGAGGGCGTTGACCCCGACACCGTCATACGAAAAACACGCATCGACAACCTCTGGGTCGTCTCCAGCGGGCGCGTGCCGCCCAATCCGTCCGAGCTGATGGGCTCCGACGCAATGGAGCACCTCATGCGCAAGCTCGGAGCCGCCTTCGACCTCGTCATCTGCGACGCGCCCTCGGTACTCGTCGTGACCGACCCCGTCCTCCTCGCCACCCATGTCGACACCTGTATGATGGTCGTCTCCACAAACAATGCCCGCCGCGAGACCGTTGTCCGCGCGAAAAAGCTCCTCCTCACCGCCAAAGTCGATGTCGCAGGCGTCGTCGTGAACGGCCTGGAGACCACCCGCCGCCACTACTACTATTACTATTACTACTACGACGACGGCTCCGCCGGCCGCCGCAAGTGGTACCACTTCTAGCCATGCGCCGCCCCCATCTCGCCAATGGCCCGTTTCGCGCCCCGGCCACGAGGTGACCGGAAATGGCCCTGTTCCGATCAGAGCGCGGCATCGGCCGCGGCGAAGTCGCCGAAAGCCAGATCGAAGTCCCCGTGTTCGCGGCCTGCATGCTGCTGTGCAGCCTCTGCCTGGTGCTCCAGCATCTCATCCTGGCCAACGACAGCCTCACACTGGCCCTCGCCGTAAGCCTCGTTGTCTTCGGCGGGACCGTCCTCAAGGTCGAAGTCGGCCTCTTCGTCCTCCTCGCCGCCATGATGCTCTCCCCCGAGATCGAATTGGCGGAAGGCTCCAATGTGCTCCGGAGCGTTACCGTGCGCTACGGCGATCTCCTGATCGTCATTATCTTCCTCGGCGTCATGGTGAAGCTTACCTTCGAGGGCCGCGTCAGATTGTGGCAGCCCAGCCCGATCAACGCCGCTATCGTGACCTACTACGGCGTGTGCATACTCTCGACCCTCCTGGCGCTCGAACGCGCCCTCCCCGCCTGGGACCGCGTCGACGCCTTCTTCGTCATGGTCAAAATGCTCGAGTTCTACCTGATCTTCTTCCTCGTCGCGCACGCGGTCCGGCGCTCCCGGGAGATTCGCGCCCCCCTCGCCATGCTCTACCTCGTCATGCTGGCCGTCAGCATCTACGCCATCTACAGCATCCGGACAACGCCGAGGGTGAGCGCCCCCTTCGAGCACGGCGGCACCGAGCCCAATACCCTCGGCGGCTATCTCGTGCTCTGCCTGTGCGTGGCGTTGGGGCTCCTGTTGCAGGCGCCCCGCCCCCGCCAGAAGCTCCTCTTCCTCGCCATCGGCATCACGGGCTTCATCCCCCTCCTCTACACCCTTTCGCGCGCATCCTACGGCGCGCTCGTCGCCGGCGTCGTCGTCATCGCGCTCGTTACCCGAAACTACATCATTATCGCCGCCGTCGCGGGCGTACTCCTGTTCTCGGCCGCCATCATGCCCGAACGCGTCATCGAGCGCGTCACCAACACCGTGCCCGATCAGGGAGGCGTGCAGCTCGAAATCCTGGGCAGGGACCTCGGGGTGAGCGTCGACAAATCCACCTACGAGCGCGTCCACGTCTGGCGCAAGGTGGGCTTCATCCTCTCCCTCGGCGCGCCCTATTTCCTGCTTGGCGGCGGCGTGGCCTGGGAGTCCGTCCTCGACAGCCAGTACGCGCGCGTGCTCCTGGAAACCGGCTTCCTCGGATTCCTCGCCTTCCTGTTCCTCCAGTGGCGGCTCCTGAAAACCGCCCGGGAAGCCTACCTCTGGACCGAGGATTGGATGTCGCGGGGAATTGCCCTGGGCATGCTGGGAGCCACCGTCGCCCTCATCGTCCACTCCATCGGAACGATATCATTCCTGATCGTGCGGATTATGGAGCCGTACTGGTTCCTGATGGCCCTCGTCGTCTCCATTCGCAACGAGGCCCTCGCTATACACTGGCATCGGCACCGTGCCAGGAAGCAGGCCCCGCCAACCCGGGAAACGCCCGAAACCCCAGATCCGGCGGTACACGGGACTGGCGTTTCGCCGGTATAGACAGCCGGGACGGCCGCCCTGCCTTCACGCGGGCTTCTCGCCGGTCCAGGTCGTCGGCACGGGCCGTTAGTGGCCGCGCGCGGAGTCCAGCCGCGGCACCGCGTAGGTCCCCATGCGAATCTGGTCAAACATGCTCTGGTCCGTCGCGAAGGCCTGCGCGTGCTCCAGGTCAATCATCTTGTCCTTGAAGAGCTTATGCAGATAATGCTCGAACAGGAACGAATGCGAAACCGTCTGCTGCATCCCGACCCGGATATGGTCGGTGCTCCCTTCCATGATGCCGTCCGCAATGGCCTTCACATCGTTCAGCATCATCTCCAGCGCGGGGACGCGCCCGCCGCCGATCCGCGGCACCAGGCGCTGGTTAATCACGCACTTCAGCGCGTCGCGCAGCTGGAGCTTCACCAGATCGCGCTCGACCGGGTCGAAGAAGCTGACGACCCGGTTGACCACCTCCGCCGCCGTGTTCGCGTGCAGCGTGCTGATCACCAGGTGCCCCGTGGCCGCCGCGTTGATTGCGGCCCGGATCGTGTCCGGATCGCGCATCTCGCCGATAAGGATCACGTCCGGATCGTGGCGCAATGCGCCCGTGACCGCATCGTAGAACGACTCCACATCCGCGCCCAGGTTTCGCTGCGAGAGGATGGACTTCTTATTCGAGTGCACAAACTCGATCGGGTTCTCGATCGTGAGGATGTGGCTCGACCGGTTCGCGTTGATCCAGTCGACCAGCGCCGCCACCGTCGTGGTCTTGCCGCTGCCGGTCATTCCGGTCACGAGCACCAGGCCCCGGTGCAGCTTCGCCATCTGCTCCATCGTCTTCCGCGGCACGTGCAGATCCTCGAAGCTCGGGATCGTCTCCGGGAGGTACCGGATCGTGCAGTGCGGCGCGCCGGATTTCAGGAACGCCGAAATGCGCGAATAGCCCAGGCCGGACTGGTGGTAATTGAAGCTGGTTTGCTTGTGCTCGACGAACTCGTTCCAGTATTCGTCCAGCGCCACCTCGCGGATAAGCGCCGTGATCTGCACCGCCGAAAGCGGCCCCATCAGGTCTGACGTGCGGGTGTCGCCGTCAATGCGGAATACCGGGCTGCAACCCGGCGAAAGGTGCACGTCGCTCGCCTTGTACTGGACCATCGCCTGGAACAACAGCTCCACGCTCACGCGATCGATCCGGTACTTGTCGCCCTCCGCGCGCCAGACTTCCGGAATGCTCAGGCCCGCGCACAGCGCGTCGAGCTTGGCCAGGCAAGCCTGCGCCGATCCCGGATCCGGCGGCGCAAACGCGATCCGCAGGGAGCCGCCGTCCCGGGTGCACGCGCAGCAATCCGCCATGGCCCCGGCGCGGCGCTCCATTTCCGCGGCCAGCGGGTGATCCGGCTCCAGCGTGATCCAGAAATGGGTGAACGGCCCCTCAAACTCCGCGCGCTCCGCCACAAAATGAAACCCACCGCTCGTGGCCGAAATCTTCCGGGGAACGCCCTCCGTGCGCACGGCATGCTTCACCAGCATATCCGAAATCTGGCGCAGATTCTTCTGCGCTCCCGTACCTAACAAAAACAAGGCCATGGTGCGTCCTCCGGCGTAGGCGTTTGCAGGCGGTGGTATGATCCCCGTCCGCTATGGTAGCGCGGGCGGGCGCGCCGTTCAATGAAAATCGTCGGGCGGGAACGCGGCCCCCCGTATGCGCTACTATACCCGGGCCGATTCACGGGCGCGAGCCCCACAAACCCAGCAGGAGCCGCCATGGGCGAATACATTCTGGAGATGCGCGGAATAACCAAACGCTTTCCCGGCGTCGTCGCGCTGAAGGGCGCAAACCTGGAGCTGCGTCCCGCCGAGGTGCATTGCCTCCTCGGAGAAAACGGGGCCGGCAAGTCCACACTGATGAAAATCCTGGCCGGCGCGCAGCCGATGGACGAAGGCGAGATCCTGATTGAGGGGGAGCCCGTCTCCATCCAATCGCCCCTGCACGCCCAGGAACTGGGCATCAGCATGATCTACCAGGAGTTCAACCTCAGCCCCTACCTCAGCGTCGCGGAGAACATCTTCCTCGGTCGCGAGCCCTGCCTCGGCAACTCGCCCATTATCGACTGGAAGCGCCTCTACCGCGAGGCGGAGGCCATACTGGAGCGGATCCGCGTGCGGCTTGACGTCCGGCGCCCCGTCCACGAGTTGAGCATCGCCCAGCAGCAGATGGTCGAGATCGCAAAGGCCCTCTCGGTCAACGCGCGGATTATCGTGATGGACGAGCCCTCCGCCACGCTCACCGACCACGAGCTGGAAGCGCTATTCGCCCTCATCCACACCCTCAAGCGCCAGGGCATCGCGCTCGTCTACATCTCCCACCGCCTGGAGGAGGTCTTCGAGATCGGGACCCGCGCCACCATCATGCGCGACGGGGAACACATCCATACCGGCGACCTCTGCGACCTCTCCCGCGAGCGCATTATTCAGATGATGGTCGGCCGCGAGCTGAAAGACGAGTTTCCAAAAGAGATCTTCGATCGCGGCGCCGAGCGCCTCCGCGTCGAAGGCCTCGCCCGCCGGGGCGTCTTCGAGGACGTCAGCTTTTCGATCCATTCAGGCGAGATCGTAGGCCTCACCGGCCTCGTGGGCGCCGGGCGAACCGAGGTCGCGCGCGCAATCTTCGGCGCCGACCGGCCAGACGCCGGCGCGCTCCACCTCGACGGCCAGCCCATCACCGTCCGGAACCCGCAAGACGCCATCCGCCACGGCATCGGCCTCCTCACCGAAGATCGCAAGAACCAGGGGCTCGTGCTCGGCATGACCGTCGCCGAGAACACGACCCTCGCTAACCTCAAGTCGCTCACCCGCCGTGGGCTGCTCGACCGGCGCCGCGAACGGATCGCAACCGAGGAATACATCCAGAGCCTCCGCATCAAGACCCCCGGCGCCGGCCAGGCCGTCCAGAACCTCTCCGGCGGCAACCAGCAGAAAGTCGTTCTGGCGAAGTGGCTGTTCACGCAATCGCGCCTGCTGATCTTCGACGAGCCCACCCGCGGCATCGATGTCGGGGCGAAAGTCGAAATCTACAAGCTCATGAACGCGCTCGTGCGCCAGGGCGTCGGCATCCTCGTGATTTCGAGCGAGCTACCCGAGGTCATCGGAATGTGCGACCGCATACTCGTCATGCACGAAGGGCGCATCGCCGGCGAAATCGCCCGCGACAAGGCCACCCAGGAAGCCATCATGCACCTCGCCACCGGCGCCGTCGAGGCCCCTGCCTGAGACGCCGGATCCCGCCACGCTGCGCTGTCCGCCTACGGCGCGTCTTCGACCTGCGCTCTCAGCCTTGCGCACTCTCGTCGTAGTATCGCGGGAAGCGAACAAAGAGACTGGCTCAACTTCATACGGGGTAAAGGATCGCGGGCATTCTTGCCTGCGGCAACGCCAGCTTCGGCTTTCAACGGGCATGGCTGGCCTGGAATGGAAATCCCCGCGCCCCCAAAACCGGATTTCAATGGGGACCTGCTGTGGGCTATGGATAACCAACGTGGCTACTATAAGAAATGTCCGCGATCCTTTCGCGCCGTTGGCGCGGTGGACAGCCGGGACGGCTATCCTGCATTTGCCGCGGACAGGCCGAAAGTGCGCGGCGGCGGAAATCTCCACGAACCTTCGATTCACGCTCTCCTGCCGGGGGATACTTCATTCCGCTAATGTGTCACGAATCTTCGAACCGGGTCATTCGTCTTTCTTATTCGTGTCATCCGTACTACTATCCGTCATTTTCGTAACATTTTAGCCGCCTGAAGCAGTAACGCGCGGAAATAGCACGAACGGACCGTTAATAACGAGGAAGCGCGCCCCAAGATCGCGGACATTCCGCAGCAACGTGAGCCCACTTCCAAGAGTTCTCCTCCCCCCCGCCAAAACCACCGTGCAAGGAAAGTGGCACAGCCGTCCTGGCTGTGTTCAGCGCCGAAGGCGCCCCAGGATCACACCCGGCTTGACCGATTCACCCTTTCCGGCGGGCGCCCCCCTCACCCATTCCCCGCCAGGCCGAAGCTTTGCGCGAAGCGCCGGAAGAATCCGCCCTCCTTGTGCCCATCCTGCGGCGCATGCTGCTGGAGCAGGCGGCTCGCGATCTGATTCATGCACTGCGACACCGGCGCGTGCGGGTAAGCCACGAGAAACGGCTTGCTCTGCATGACCGCCTGCGACACGTGCGGATCGCGCGCCAGGTGGCCCAGGTACGAGATATTGCGCCCGAGGTAGCGCTGCGACACGCCGGAGAGCTTGGTGTACACCGCCTGCGCCAGCGCCGGATTCGCCACCATGTTCACGATCAGCCGCACTACCGTTTCCGGGCGGTTGGCGTACAGCGTCTTCAGCATCGCGTACGCGTCCACAATCGCGGGGTGCTCGGGTGTCGTAATCAGCAACACCTCGTCCGCCGCCAGCGAAAAGGCCACCGCGTTTCGCCCGATCCCGGCCATCGTGTCGAGCACAATAAAATCGCTCTGCGCCTGGAGGTCGCGCAGGCCGCCAATCAGGTTCTGGCGCCCGACATGCGTCAGGTCCGCAATCTTCGCCAGCCCCGACGACCCCGGCACCACGTAAATGCCCCCCGGCCCGCGCACGAGAATCTCCGGCATCGTCTTCTCGCCCTCGATCACGTGCTCCAGGTTGTGCAGCGAACTCAGCCCAAGCACCACCTCCACATTCGCCAGGCCAAGATCCGCGTCCATCAGGATCACCCGCTTCCCCTGCGCCGCCAGGGCAATCGCCAGGTTTACGCTGGTGTTCGTCTTGCCGACACCGCCCTTGCCGCTCGTCACCGCGATGACGCGCGCCGCCCGGTTCTTGTTCCCGACCATCGTTCTCAATCGCTGCGCTTGATCAGCCACGTCGTATGCCACCTTCCAGGATCAGGTTCGCCAGGATGGCCGGTGAGGCCAGGCAGATGTCGTCGGGCACGTTCTGCCCCGTGCTCAGATAACTCGCCGGCAGGCCGCTTTCCGCCAGCACGCTGAGCATCGCGCCGTATTGGCGTGTTTCGTCGATTTTCGTAAACAGGATGGACGTCGGATTACAGCAATTGAAATTCGCCACGATATTCCGCATGTCCCCCAGCGGCGTGCTCGCGCTCATCACGAGGATCGTCTCGTGAGGCCGCGCCGCTCGCAGACAGCCTTTCAATTCATTGATCTGCTCGAGGTTGAACTGGCTGCCGCCCGCCGTATCGATCAGCACCAGATCGTAGCCCCGGAAAGCCTCCAGCGCCTCCGCCATGTCCTCCTCGCCGTGCGCGATCCTCATCGGCAAACCGATGATATTCGCGTACACCCGCAACTGCTCGGGAGCCGCCACGCGGTACGTATCCGACGTAATCAGCGCCACCCGCGCGCGCTCGCGCACGCTGAAGTGCGCCGCGACCTTCGCCAGGTTCGTCGTCTTGCCCACGCCCGTGGCCCCGCAGAACGCCACCACCCGCGCCGAGCCCGCCTGCACCGCCAGCCCGCCGGTCCCGTGGATGATCTTCCGGATCTCCATGTGCAGACGCTCGGCGAAAACGCGCCGGTCCCGCATGAGCGCCGGGTCGCTGTTCTTGACCGCCGACCCGATCAGGACCGCCGCCACCTTCCGCGAGACGCCTCGATCCACCAGCGCGCGGTAGTGCGGCGCAAACTCCGACGGCAACCCCGCGCCCGGGCTCTCCGCGTACAGCACCTCCATCATCTCCCGGATTTCCTGAAGCTCCCGTTGCAGGGCCGCATTGGGCTGCGCCGGCTCCTGGCGCGGAAAAGGCACCACCGGCGCCGCCGCCCCCGTTGCCTGGCCCTGCGCGCGCGCCACGCCGCCGTTTGGCGAGGAGGCCGCCGGCGAAGCGTTCATCCGCTGCTGGGCGTCGCGCACGAGGCGCTCAAAGTACTCCACCGTCTCCGCCGGGCGCGCGGGGGCGGGCGCGCGGCTCGTTTCCGCGTACTTGCGGGCGGCGGGGCCCGGCGCCCGCACCTGGGCCGCAAGCGCGCCGGCGGGCACGGAAGCCGTCACCTCGACCATCTTCCGGCCAAAGAGCCCGAACAGGCCGCCGTCGCGCACTTCGCTGGTGTTGATCACGAGCGCCTCCGGCCCGAAGCGCCGGCGCACTTCTCGCCACGCTTCCGCCAGGGTGCGGGCGCGGATTTTGTGGAACTCTTGGGCCATCTTATACGCTCACCTGACCCGCGCTCTCCAGGGCCACCGCCGGGTCAATTTCGTTATAGGATAGCACAACGACCTTCGGAATGCGCCGCTCCACAACGCGGCGGAAATAGCGCCGCACCGGCGCCGACGTAAGCACCACCGGGTCGAGCCCGCTGGCGATGAGCGGCTGCAGGGCCCCCGCGCACGCATTGCTGATCGCGTCCGCGCGTTCGGGCGGCACCGGCACGTAGTCGCCCGTCTGCGACGTGTTTACCGCCTCCAGGATCTCCTGCTCCAGCGCCGGCGACAGCGTCACCACGCGCAGCACCCCATCCTCGTCCGCGTAGCCCGCGCAGATTTCCCGCGCCAGCGCGTGGCGCACGTACTCCGTAAGCACCTCCGTGTCCCGCGTGCGCGGCGCGTAGTCGCACAGCACCTCCAGCACCACCTCCAGGTTGCGGACAGACACCCGCTCGCGAAGCAGGTTGTGCAGCACCTTCTGCAGCTCGCCCATGCTCAGCAGCTTGGGAAGCAGTTCCTCCACCACCGTCGGCGCCGATTCCTTCGCGTGGTTCACCAGCGCCTGCACATCCTCGCGCGTCAGCAGCTCGTCCGCATGGCTCATCAGCAATTCGGTCAGGTGCGTCGCCACCACCGCCGTCGGCTCCACGATCGTGTAGCCCAGGCGCTCGGCCTTGTCCCGATCGCGCGCGGGCACCCACACCGCCTGCAGCCCGAAGGCCGGCTCCTGCGTCGGGTAGCCCTCGATTTCCTCCTCCACCAGCCCCGGGTTCATCGCCAGGAAGTGATCCGGCATGAGCTCGTAGGTCGCGATGACGGATTCGCGCAATTTCACCTGGTACTCGTTCGGGCGCAGGCGCATGTTGTCCACGATCCGGATGACCGGAACGATAAAGCCCATCTTCGTGGCGAGTTGCTGCCGGATGACCTGGATACGCGTCAGAAGATCGCCCCCCTGGCCCGGATCCGCCATGCTGATAAGCCCGTACCCGAGCTCGATCTTCAGCGCGTCCACCGTGAGCAGGTCCTCGGTCCGCGCCGGAGGAGGCGCCTCCGCCTGCGCCACCTGCCGCGCCTCCAGCTCGGCGACCTCCAGCGCCTGCCGCACCTGCATCTGCGTCGAGAGGTAGGTGAGACCGGCCAGAAACGCCGCCACCGTCATAAACGGCAGCGTCGGCATCCCCGGCACAATACCGAAGCCCGCCAGCATCAGCGCCGACACCCCCAGCGCCCGCGGATACTTTGTAAGCTGGGTGCTCAGATCGCGCCCGAGGTTCTCGTCGGAAACGGTCCGCGTCACGACCAGGCCGGCCGATATCGAAATGATCAGCGAAGGCACCTGCGATACGAGCCCGTCGCCGATCGTCAGAACCGTGTAGCGGTTCGCCGCCTCCGGGAAGGTCATCCCGAGCACATAGATGCCGATGATCAGGCCCATGAGGATATTGATAATCGTGATGATCAGGCCCGCGATCGCGTCCCCGCGCACAAACTTTGTCGCGCCGTCCATCGCCCCGTAGAAATCCGCTTCCCGCTCGATCGCGCGCCGCCGCTCCCGCGCCTCCTGCTCGGTGAGCAGCCCCGCGTTCAGGTCGGAGTCGACGCCCATCTGCTTGCCCGGCATCGCGTCCAGCGTGAAGCGCGCCGCCACTTCGGAAATGCGCGTGGCGCCGCGCGTGATCACCACGAACTGGATAATCACCAGGATGCTGAAGATCACGATGCCCACCAGCGGGCTGCCCGCCGTCACGAAGCCGCCAAACGCCTCCACCACGTTGCCCCCGTCCGCCTGGCTCAGGATAAGCCGCGTCGTCGCCACGTTGAGGCTCAGCCGGAACAGCGTCAGCAGCAGCAGCAGGGAGGGGAAAACCGCGAATTCCGTCGGGCGCTGCAGGTAGATCGTCGCCAGCAACACCACCACCGACAGCGAAATGTTGATCGTCAGCATTACGTCGATGGCGGTCGTCGGGATCGGGATGATAAGAATCAGCAGAATGCCGATCACCAGCACCGATAGCGCAATGTCCTGGTTCTGGCCCAGGGATCCGAGGATCGCCCCGCCCCGGCTCTGTTCCGCGGGCGCCGCCATCTATCGGCCGCCTTCCGAAGCCGCCCAGGCCGCCTCGCGCGACCGCGCCTTCTCCGCGCGCCGGTCGATCCGGTACACGAACGACAACACTTCCGCCACCGCCCGGTACAGGTTCTCCGGAATCCCCTGGCCCACCTCAATGCTCTTGTAAAGCGCGCGCGCCAGCTCCGGCTTCTGCACGATCGGCACCTCGTTCTCCGCCGCGATCTCGCGGATGCGCTCCGCCACCTTCCGCGCGCCCTTCGCCACCACCACGGGCGTCTCCATCTCGCCCATCTCGTAGCGCAGCGCCACGGCAAACCGCACCGGGTTCGTGATCACCACGTCCGCCTGCGGCACATCCTTCATCATCCGCTGCATCGCCATCTGGCGCTGGAGCTGCCGCACGCGCCGCTTGATGTGCGGATCCCCTTCCAGCTCCTTCGCCTCCCGCCGCGCCTCCTGGTGCGTCATGCGAAGGTCGCGCAGGTGCTGCCAGCGCTGGTAGCCGAAGTCGAAAAGGCCGAGCAGCACCATCACCAGCGCGATCCGCCACCACACCGAAAATACAAGCGCCGCCACCTCATAGGTGATCCCCGCGGGCGTCAGCGCCATCAGCATGATGATCTCGTCCAGCCGGCTGCGCAACGCAAACCAGACGACCGTTACCACCAGCACGAGCTTCAGGATGGACTTTATCAGTTCAATGAGCGACCGCAACGAAACGAAGCGCTTGAAGCCGCTGATCGGGTTAACGCGGGAGAACTTCGGCGTGATCGGCTTGGGCGTCAGCAGCAGCCCAACCTGCATCACGTTGGACACCACGCCCGAAACCACCAGTACCAGCGCGATGGGGAGGACGCACAGCGCAAGCACCCAGATCGCGCCGGCGGCCAGCCCCGCCAGGCTGCTCCGCTCCGGCGTGATCTCCGGCGCGTGCGCTATGTAATACCGCGACGACGCCAGCAACGTCTCAAACATGCTCTGGCCGAACAGAACGATGCCAAGCAGCGCCACGGCCAGCGCGATGCCCGCACTGAGGTCCTGGCTCCGCGCAATGTTCCCCTCTTCGCGCGCGCGCCGGATTTTCTGCGCGCTCGCCGGGAGTGTCTTTTCGCCGCCGGTGTCTTCCGCCACGGATCAGCCCTCAACCCAGCCCGCGAATGAGCAGGTCCACCCGCTCAAACGTCCGGTGAAACATCCCATCCAGGATACGCACGTAGATTCCAATGCTCAGCGCCGTGATAAACAGCCCCGTCGCGATCGTCAGCGGAAATCCCACCACAAACAGCTGGATCTGCGGGATTACACGCCCGATCAGGCCCATCGTCACGTACGCGAGCATCATCGAGGCCGCCACGGGAGCCGCAATTATCAGCCCGTCGATGAACATCGCGTCGCCCCAGCGGCTTACCTCCCAGAGCAGCGCGGGCCGCGCCATGAAGCCCCCGATCGGGATGACCTTGAAGGTGTGCGCGAGCCCGATGATCATGAGGTGATGGAGGCTGGTGACAAGCATATAGAGCACCGCGAGAATAAAGAGGAAGAAACCGAAAATCGGGAACTGGGTCTCCAGCGCCGGGTTGAACACGTTCATCATGCCGAAGCCCGTCTGCAAGTCCATGATCTGGCCGCCCACCTGCACCGCCGCAAACACAAGACCCACCACAAAACCGATCATCAGGCCGATCAGAAACTCCCCGATCGCAAGCACCGCAAACGGAAGCGCCGCCGAAGGAAGACCCGTCTCCAGCACCGGAAGCAACGGCGTAATCAGCATCGCGCCGAAAAAGGCAAGCCCGATCTTCGCCGCCACCGGCACGTTCGTCGATCCCAGCACCGGCGCGGATACCATCAATCCCGAGAAGCGCACCATCACGAGCAGGAACAACTTGAAGATTTCAATCTCGGCCATTCCGACACGCTTTCTCCGGCGCTGCCGGGCGCCGCGCCGGCGCGCCTACCGCAGCACGATCTGATCGAAATTTCCGTACAGTTCCTGGACAAAACGCAGGATCGTATCGGACATCCACGGCAGGAACAGGATGAACGCCACCAGCACAAAAACAATCTTCGGCACGAAGGTCAGGGTGATTTCCTGGATCTGGGTAACCGACTGGAAAATACTGATCACCAGCCCGACGACCATTCCCGTCAACAGCATCGGCGCGGAGGCCAGCAAGGTGACCAGCATCGCCGTCTGTCCGATGTCTACGATATCATCAACCGTCATGAAAACCCATCCGGCGCCCGCCCGGGGGCGCAGCCTTCGAGCCATGGGAACACAATACCACAACATATAGTGTCTGTCAAGCGAGCCGTGCGTCCTAAAACTAAAATTGACAACAGGTTGCGCCCGGCTTCCATCCCTCGAATCCGCCCGGCGGCCTACATATAGTAGTCGCTCTCCGCTGGCGGCCACGGGCCGGTTCCTGATACACTATGCGCCTGGCAACCCATGGCGCGTACGCGGCGGCGCTCGGCCCCAACCGGCCCGCCAACACACGCCCCACCCGCACCTGAGGAACAACCGGCATGGCATCGATTAACTGGACCACAGCCAAAGAATACTCCGAAATCCTGTACCACAAGGCCGACGGTATCGCGAAAATCACCATAAACCGGCCCCACGTGCGCAATGCCTTCACCCCCACGACCAATGACGAGATCAGCGACGCGCTGCGCGACGCCCGGTTTGATTCGAATGTCGGCGTCATCATTCTCACGGGACAGGGCAGGGAGGCCTTCTGCTCCGGCGGCGACCAGAAGATTCGGGGAGAGTCCGGGTACGTCGACGGCGGCACGGGCGTGCATCGCCTGAATGTGCTCGACCTGCACCGCCAGATCCGCACCCTGCCCAAGCCCGTCATCGCGATGGTCGCCGGCTACGCCATCGGCGGCGGCAATATCCTCGCCATGGTCTGCGACCTGACCATCGCGGCGGACAACGCGATTTTTGGCCAGACCGGCCCGAAGGTGGGCTCCTTTGACGCGGGCTATGGCTCCGCGCACCTGGCGCGGATGGTGGGCCAGAAGAAGGCGCGGGAGATCTGGTTTCTCTGCCGCCAGTACAACGCGCAGCAGGCGCTCGACATGGGCCTCGTGAACACCGTCGTGCCTTACGACCGGCTCGAAGAGGAGACGGTGCAGTGGTGCCGCGAAATCCTGGCGAATTCGCCGACCGCCATCCGCTGCCTCAAGGCCGCGCTCAACGCCGATGAAGACGGCCAGGCGGGCCTCATGGAGCTCGCGGGCAACGCCACCTCCCTCTTCTATCAGACCGAGGAGGGCCAGGAGGGCCGCAACGCCTTCAACGAGAAGCGCAAGCCGGATTTCAGCAAGTTCCCGCGCAACCCCTGACCCCGCGCGAATCAACCCCGTAGAGTGCTTCCCAACGTGCATCCCGCAAAGATATGGCTGCTGGCGGCCCGGCCCAAGACCCTGGCGGCCGGCCTCACGCCCGTTCTCATCGGCTCGGCGCTGGCCGCCGGCGCGGGCGCGTTCCATCTCACCGCGGCGCTCTGCGCGGGCCTCGGCGCCCTCCTGATCCAGATCGGCGCCAACTTCGCCAACGATTACTTCGACTTCGTAAAGGGCACGGACACCGAGGACCGTGTCGGGCCGCTCCGCGCAACGCAGGCGGGGCTCGTCGCGCCCAAGACCATGCTCGCGGCCACCATCATCGTCTTCGCGCTGGCCTTTCTCCCCGGCGGCTGGCTCATTTACCGCGCGGGCTGGCCTTTGCTCGCCATCGGTGTCATTTCCGTGGTGTGCGGCCTGCTCTACACCGGCGGCCCCTACCCCTTGGGCTACCTCGGCCTCGGCGATGTGTTCGTCCTCGTGTTCTTCGGGCCCGTGGCCGTCGGCGGAACCTACTACGTCCAGGCGCTGGAACTGCCCACCGAAGTCCTCATTGCCGGCCTGATGCCCGGGCTCTTCTCCACCGCGATACTGACCGTCAACAATCTCCGCGACGCGGACACGGACGTGCGCACGGGCAAGCGGACCCTGGCGGTGCGCTTCGGCAAGGGATTCGCCCGCTGGGAATATCTCGTCTGCATCGTGCTCGCGGCCGGCGTTATTCCCGTCTACCTCTGCGCCCGCGCCGGCGGCAATTGGGCCGCGCTGGCAGGCTGCCTCGTGCTGCTTCCCGCCGCGCGCATGATCCGCACCGTCTTCACCTCGGCGGACGGCGAAACGCTCAACACCGTTCTGGCGAACACGGGCAAGGCGCTCCTGATCTTCGGCCTGCTGTTCTCGGCCGGGTGGCTGTGGTGAAGATCGCGCGGGCCGAAGTCTTCGCCTACCGGCTGCGCCTCGATTCCCCGATCCCCTTGCGCGGGCGCGATCTGCCGGAACGAACGGGCCTCCTGCTGCGCCTCGAATCGGAATCCGGTCGCCAGTCGTGGGGCGAGGCCGCGCCGCTGCCGGGCTTCAGCCGCGAGACGGTAGCCGCATGCCGCCGCAAACTCGAAGAAGCCCTCGCCGCCCTCCGCAGTCTCGAAGGCGGCGCGGAGCGGGACTCCATTCGCGGGCTGCGCGCCTTTCGCGGGCCCATCGCGCACAGCGCCTCCTACTTCGCGGTCGAATCCGCCTGGCGCCGCCTCCAGGCCGAGGATCACGGCGTCTCCCCCTGGCACGACAAGGCCCCGGATCGCGCGCCCATCATCCAGCTCAACGCGCTTCTCGCCGGAACCGAGGAACGCATCCTCGCGCGCGCGCAAGAGGCCGCAACGCAGGGGTACCGCGCGGTGAAGCTCAAGGTCGGGCGGGACCGCATGACCGACGACATCCGCGTCGTGCGCGCAGTCCGCGAGGCCATCGGCCCCGGCGTCGCGCTGCGGCTCGACGCCAACCAGGCCTGGTCCATCGAAGACGCCGTCCTGTTCGGCAAGGCCGTCGCCGCATCGGATATCGCCTACATCGAAGAACCCTGCCAGCAATTCGGCGACCTGCCGGCCTTTCGTCTCCGGACCGGAATCCCCTACGCCATCGACGAGTCGATCTTCACCGTGCACGACATGCTGCGCGGGCGCGGGAAGACCCCGCTCCCCGAGCGAGCGCTCGCGGGCATCGTCCAGGAAGCGGAGGCGCTGGTCTGGAAGCCCACGCTCGTGCACACCCCGACCCTCGGCGACCTGCTCTTTCACGACGTGGCCCAGGGCCAGTCCAGCCGCATCGTGATCAGCGCGGCCTTTGAGTCCGGCGTGGGGACCGCCGCCCTGGCCAACTACGCCGCGATGTTTGCCTCGCCGGACACGCCAGCGGGCCTCGACACCTACACCTGGATCGCCCCGGACATTCTCCGGGAACGCCTGCCGCTACAGGGGGGGGCCGCCGACCTCAACGCGATCAACGCCGCCGCTGAAACGGTGGATACGGATCGCCTCACCCGGGTGTGGGCGCTATGACGGCCTGCAACTGCCCCGTCGCCGCGCTGGCGGCCGAAAATCCCAACGGCCTGGCCATCTGGTCGCCCGAAAAATATATCTCGTACGCGGAGTGGCACGCCGCGATCGTCAACGCGGCGGCGTCGTTCCGCGACGTGGGCCTTGATGCGGGCGGGCGTATAACTTTCTCCCTACCGCTCCGGCCCGGGGCCCTGACCATTCTGCTCGCGGCCTTTCGGGCCGGCATCGTGGTCTGCCCCCTGGATCCGGCGTTTCCCGAGGAATACCGCCAGAAATTCGTGCGGCGCTTCGACGCCAAGTACGATATGACCTGGGACGGCGTCCCCCTGCCCGTTCGTTCGGAGGCGGAACGCGCCATCGTCCCCATGGCGGCCGAGCCGCATCCCGGCGAATTCATCTGGCCCGATCTCGAAGGGCCCGCCACGGCAATCCTCACCTCGGGCAGCACCGGAACGCCCAAGATCGCCGTCTTGAGCCTCGCGAACCACCTGGCCGCCGCGCGCGCCTCCAATGCGAACATCCCGCTCGGGCCGGACGACGCGTGGCTGATGTCCCTGCCGCCACACCATGTGGCCGGCCTGGGCATTCTCTTCCGCTGCCTCGCGGCCGGCGCCATGATCGCGTTTCCAGGCGATCTGCCGCTGCGCGAGGCCATCGAGCAGAGCGGCGCCACCCACCTTTCGCTCGTCCCGGCGCAGTTGGCGCGCCTGCTCGACGGCGGCCCGGTCCCGCCCCTGAAAGCCATCCTCCTCGGGGGCAGCGCCATCCCCGCGCGCCTGCTGGACCGGGCTTTCGACGCGGGGCTGCCGGTGCACACCAGCTATGGCATGACGGAAATGGCCACGCAAGTCGCAACGTCGCCGCCCGGCGCCTCCCGTGCGATGCTAAGCTCCTCCGGGCGGCCGCTGATTCCGGGGACGCTCCGCATCGGATCGGACGGACGCCTGCACGTCAACGGCCCCGCGCGCTTTCTCGGGTACTGGATCAATGGCCAAATCGAAATGCCGTATAACTTCGAGGGATGGTTCGCCACGGGCGACTGCGGCCATCTCGACGAAGACGGCTGCCTGCACGTAACCGGGCGCGCCGACAACATGTTTGTCGCGGGCGGTGAAAACGTGCAGCCGGAGGAGATCGAGCGCGCCCTGCTGCGCCTTCCCGGCGTGGCACAGGCCGTCGTCGTCCCGGTTCCACACCCCGAGTTCGGCGCGACGCCCGTGGCCTTCGTGGAGACGGACGGACCGCTGGATCCGGACGCGATGCGCGCCGCCCTGGCGCCGGCCCTGCCGCGATTCAAAATCCCGCGGCGCATCCTCCCCTGGCCCGAGGGCCTCGCAGGCGGGGGCATCAAGATCGCCCGCGCCGCATTTATCGAAGAAGCCATACGCAGGATCGAGAAAGAATAGGTGTAATACTTTAGCGGAATGACGCTGGCCTGAATCCTCGGCGACACAATCCCGCGTTGCAACGGAAGTGCGGACCAATGGGAGCGCGGGCGGCCCGCCCGCATCGCGCCGAAGGCGCGAATTTGATTCGTGGCGCCAGCCCGGGCCGATCTTCTTCCCGATCAAAGGTGTCGATATTGCGATCACGCTATGCACCTCCGGTGCATTGCAGGCGGGGACTCAGGCATTGCCGCCCGAGAGAATCGCGCACGATCCCAGACATCCTCCACCCGCCCCGGCGCTACAGCTTCAGGTCGATGAAGCGCCAGAAATTTCCGCCCAGCAGCTGCGCGGCGTCACGCTGGATCTCCGCCTCGCTGACCGTCCATCCGGCCTCGACGAGATCCGCGTACTTGTGCCGGAGCACCTTCGCGATAATCTCTCGGGAATGGCGCCACTTGTAGATCACCTGGTCCAGAACGCGCGCGTCGGAATGCTGGGGAATGACCGACGGCCCGAGCAGTTCCAGGCGCATTTCGGTCATCTCCTGGATGAGGCTGGGGTTGTTCAGGAACCACCAGCAGCCGAATATCAGAAGGTTGCGGAACTTCCGCCCGGTTACGCAGAGGCTGTGCTGGTCCTCGCGGGAGAGGGTGGTGATCATGAACTTGTTGTGCGGGTATTTCGCGCAGAGGTATTCCACCGGCTTCATGCTCGATGGCGCCACGCTGTCGCCGGCCAGCCGCAGCAGCGGGTTGATCTGGCGGGTCACCCCGATCATCATCGCGAACGGGATGTTGAACTCGCGCGCAACGGGGAGAATGCACTCCTCGATGAGCACGGCCCGGGCGGACTCCTCGGGCATCATGAAGTCGGGCGGCAGCGACACCGCCATGTAGAGCGCCTTCATCCGTTTGACCCAGTCGGTCAGGAACCGGCGCACCTCGGCCCGGGTTTTCTCGTTGAGCGACGGCTCCACGTCGTAACCCCACCCCTTCAGCATCTCGTAGCTCCCGCCCCAGCCGTTCAGGAGCGGGTCGATGCGGAGCACGCCGTAGAAGCGAGCGTCCGTCTGATAGGCGCCTTCCCAGACCGGACGTTCCTGCGGGTCGAAGGGGTCATTCGTCATCACGGCGCACTTCAGGTTCGCCACTTCAAAGACCCGGTCCACGTGCCCGGCGGTGTCCTGCGCGGCGAACCAGGCGCGATACCCGTGGAGATCGCGCGCGGAAACATCCAGCCCGAGCGCGTCCAGCACCGTGATCACCCCACGGCATGCCTCGCTGATCGGGCTGTTCTCGATAAAGAGCGTCTTCCAGATCGCGTCGGCCTGGGCCGGCTTGTCGAGCGCCCAGAACTGCTCGTACGGCATGTCCGACAGCCGGAAAAACTCGGCGATGAGATAATGGTAGGTGAGCAGCTCGTCGATACCCCAGAGCAGAAGGCCGCCGAAGTCGGTGGCGTAGAGGTGCGTGTGGATGTCCGTGACGGGCGTTTCGGTGACGGCGCGGTTGACCGCCGCGCGAAGTCCCACGGCGTCGCCGCGGGAAAAGACGGGCGTTTCGGGTGCGTTCATGGTGCTCCTGCTGATTCGTTCTGGCGTCAGGGGGCGCTCGGGCGCGCCACCACATACGGGGCGAAGGCGGGCGTCTCGCGAACAAGCAGTTCGTCGCCCTCGCCGTGAACTATAAACAATACCGCGAGGTCATGCGCCCGCGCAAAGGCCTCGCCGGCGTCGGGGCCGAGCGCCATCAGCGCGGTGGCGTAGGCGTCCGCAAGCGCGCATTCCTCGTGAATCACGCTGGCGGAGGCCAGGGCGTGGTTCACCGGCTGCCCGGTTTTCGGGTCGATCGTGTGGGATACGCGGCGCCCGCCGGATTCGTAGAAGTTTCGGTAGTCCCCGGATGTCGCCAGCGAGACCCCGTCGAGCGCCACGACCTCCTGCACGGCCCGCTCGTAGTCGCGCGGCTTCTCGATCGCGATCCGCCAGGGCACGCCATTGGCGTTGCGCCCCGCCGCGCGGACCTCGCCGCCGACCTCGACCATGTAGTTGGCGTGGCCGAGGGCGTCGAGCGCCGCGGCCGCCCGGTCCACGGCGTAGCCTTTGGCGATCGCGGAAAGATCGCAATACACGCCGGCCTCCGCCTTGGTGACCGTTTTGGCCTCGGCGTCGAGCGCCAGCTTGTCCGGCCCGGTCAGCGCGCGCAGCCGCGCGATCTCCTCGGGCGGCGGATCCCGGCCCGCTTCCGGGCCAAAGCCCCACGCGTTCACCAGCGGCCCCACGGTGATGTCAAAGGCCCCGCCCGATTTCGCGCCAACTTCCACCGCCAGCGCGATTACCGCGAAGGTTTCCTCCGACAGGGGAAAGGGCTCTCCGGCGCCGTGCTGATTCAAGCGCGAGATTTCCGAATCCGGCTTGTAGGTCGACATCAGGCCGTCCACCCGTTGCAGGGCGGCGTCCACCGCCGCAGCCGCGGAATTGGTCGCGGCGGGATCCAACTCGCCCACGACCTTCACATGGTAGGTCGTGCCCATAATCGCGCCGGAAAGCACGGTGGTGTCCGGAACGGGCGGGCGGCGCGTGCAGCCGGCCGCCAGACAGCACAAGAGCGCGGCGAGGGCCGCGCTCTTGAAAGCGATTGGTCGGGGGCGGGACACGGGTTCAGCCGAAGTCGTCGTAGGCGATCATGTCGTCTTCGACGCCCAGGTCGTGCAGCATATTCGTGACTGCCGCAAGCATCATCGGCGGGCCGCAGAGGTAGTATTCGATGTCCTCCGGCGCCGGGTGTTCCTTCAGGTAGTTCTCCAGCAGGACCTGGTGAATGAACCCGGTGTGGCCGGTCCAGTTGTCCTCGGGAAGCGGCTCGGAAAGCGCCGTGTACCACTTGAAGTTCGGGTTCTCCGCCTGGATCGTGTCGAAGTCGTCCTCGTAGAACATCTCGCGCTTGCTCCGCGCGCCATACCAGAAGGTGACCTTCCGGTCGGTGTGGACCCGGCGGAACTGGTCGAAGATGTGCGAGCGCATCGGAGCCATGCCGGCGCCGCCGCCCACAAAGCACATCTCGCGCTTGGTTTCCTTCGCGAAGAACTCGCCGAAGGGCCCGGAAATGGTCACTTCATCGCCCGGCTTCAGGCTGAAGATGTAGGAGGACATGATGCCCGGAGGAATACCCTCGCTCCGCGGCGGCGGCGTGGCGACGCGCACGTTGAGCATGATCACGCCCCACTCTTCCGGGTAGTTCGCCATGGAGTAGGCGCGGGTGACGGGTTCGTCCACCTTGGACACATACTGCCAGAGGTTGTACTTGTCCCAGTCGGGGCGGTATTCCTCGCCGATGTCGAAATCCTTGTAGTGGACCTCGTGGGGCGGGCATTCGATCTGGATGTAGCCGCCGGCGCGGAACGGCACGCTCTCGCCCTCGGGAAGCTCGAGCACGAGCTCCTTGATGAACGTGGCCACGTTGTCGTTGCTGCGCACCTTGCACTTCCACTTCTTAACGTCGAAGACTTCGGCGGGGATCTCGATCGAGAGGTTGTTCTTGACCTTCACCTGGCAGGAGAGGCGGCAGCCCTCCTTCGCTTCGCCGCGGCTGATCCAGTTCTCTTCCGTGGTGAGAAGCGATCCGCCGCCATCCTTGACGTTGACCTTGCAGACGCCGCAGCTGCCCTTGCCGCCGCAGGCGGAGGGGATGAAAATCTTGTTCTGGGCGAGGGTGTTGAGCAGGGTGCCGCCCGCCGCGGTGGTGATGGCCTTCTCGGGGTCCCCGTTTATCGTGATGGTCACGTCGCCCGACGCCACGAGCTTGGATTTCGCGGCGAGCACCACCGCGACCAGCCCGAGAATGACGGCGCAGAACATCACCACGCCCATAAAAATGGTTGTCATCGGGAAATCTCCTTCGTGCCTGATCCCGTTGAAGGCCTGAACAACTACAAGAAACTTCGCGGCGCCCCGCCGCCTCCACCGCCATCCCGGGGCCGCGCCCGGCCCTTAGAGCTGGATGCCCGAGAAGGCCATGAAGCCGATGGCCATCAGCCCGGTCACCAGGAAAGTAACGCCCAGGCCGCGCAGGCCCGCCGGCACGTTGCTGTACTTCATCTTCTCGCGGATCGCCGCCAGCGCCGTGATGGCGAGCAGCCAGCCCACGCCGGATCCCAGCCCGAAAGTCACGCTCTCGCCAAAGGTGTAGCCGCGCTCCACCATGAACAGCGACGCGCCAAGAATCGCGCAGTTCACCGCGATCAGCGGCAGGAAAATACCCAGCGACGCGTACAGCGTCGGAACGTACTTGTCCAGCACCATTTCCACAATCTGCACCATCGCCGCGATCGATCCGATGAAAGTCAGGAAGGAAAGAAAGCTGAGGTCAACATCGGCCAGGGACCCGCTCAACCACGCCATCGCGCCGGGCGCCAGAAAAAGCTGGTAGATGAGGTTGTTCAGCGGCACCGTAATGCCGAGCACGAAAACCACCGCGCAGCCCAGGCCGAACGCGGCGTCCACCTTCTTCGAGCAGCCGAGGAAGGTGCACATGCCCAGGAAAAACGCCAGGGCCATGTTCTCGATGAACGCGGAGGTTGTAAAAATACTGAGGTGGTGCTCAATCATGGCTCAACTCTCCTCGATTTGCTCGGGCTTCCACGTGCGGACCGCCCAGATGAAGAACGCGATCAGGAAGAACGCGCCGGGCGCAAGCACCATGAGGCCGTTCGTCGTGTACCAGCCGCCGTCCGTGTCCGGGCGCAGCAGCATGACCCCGAAAAGCGTCCCCGAACCGAACAGCTCGCGAAAAAATGCCACCACCATCAGCACGATGCTGTAGCCCACGCCGTTGCCGAAGCCGTCCAGCGCGCTCATGTAGGGGCCGTTCTGCATGGCGTAGCCTTCGGCGCGGCCCATCACGATGCAGTTCGTGATGATGAGGCCCACGAACACCGAAAGCTGCTTGCTGATGTCGTACACGTAGGCCTTCAGGATCTGGTCCGTCAGGATCACGAAGGTCGCGATAACCGACAGCTGCACGATGATGCGGATCGAAGGCGGGATGTTGTTGCGCAGCAGGCTCACCACAAGCGACGAGCACGTCGTGACCGCGATCACCGCCAGGCACATCACGAACGACGTTTCCATCTTCGTCGTCACGGCCAGCGCCGAGCAGATGCCCAGCACCTGGAGCGCGATCGGGTTGTTGTTGAACAGGGGGTCGAGTACGGTCTCGCGTTCTTTCTTACCGAATTGCATGATCAACCGCTCCGATGTTCGCGGAAGGTCTTCAGCCAGGGGCCAAAACCTTCCTCACCCAGCCAGAATTCAAGCATATGCGTCACGCCGCGGCTCGTGATCGTCGCGCCGCTCAGGCCGTCAATGCTGTGCGGATCCTCCGCCGCGGGGCCGGCCGCGCCCTTGATCACGTGGATGGCCACGTCGCCGTCCTCGTCATACGCTTTGCGCCCGGGCCAGCGGTTCTTCCACTTCGGGTTGTCCACTTCGCCGCCAAGGCCCGGCGTTTCCTTGTGATCGTAGTACGTAATCCCGCGGATCGTGTTCGTGTCCGCGCCGAGCGCCAGGTAGCCGTACAGCGTGCCCCACAGGCCCTTGCCCTCGATCGGGAGCACAAGCATGTCCACCTTGCCGTCCTTCATGACCTCGTAAATCTGGACCTTCTCGGGGATGGCCTTGATCTGGGCCATATTGGGCGACGGCGTCATCAGGGGCACGCTGTCCGGGTCAAAATTCGCGGGGTCGACGTCTTCGGCGACGGTGTCCGCCTTGAGGTCAACAATCAGCGGGGTGATGGACTGGAATTTTTCGCGGATTACCTCGGCGCTCAGCGATTCGCCCGGCTTCACCAGATTGGCCGCCTGCAAGACGCTCTTCTGCTTATCCAGGGTCTGGTTGATGACCTGCCGCTCCTTGAGCACCACGGCGGCCGTGGCCAGCAGAACCGAGCACCCCAGGCACAGGGCGAGCGTAAACCCGTAGGTATACTTCGTACTAAACTGCTGCATATCGTGCCAACCTTCTCTTGATGTTGGAGCGCTTCGCCATCCAGTCCAGGAGCGGGGAGAACATGTTCATAAAGAGGATGGCCAGCATCATGCCTTCCGGATAGGCCGGGTTCACCACGCGGATCAGGATCGCGAAGATCCCTATGAAGATGCCGTAAATGAAGCGGCCGCGATCCGTGTACGGCGCCGACACGGGGTCCGTCGCCATGAAGACCAGCCCGAAGGCCCAGCCGCCCAGCACCACCTGCCAGTGGAACGGCACGTTCATGAGCGCGTTCGTCTCGGAACCCACCGCGTTGAGCAGCAGGGTGATCGCCAGGCTGCCGATCACGCCGCCGGCCATGATGCGCCAAGACCCGATGCCCGTCAATATGAGCAGGGCCGCTCCAAGGAGGCACGCCAGCGCGGAGGTTTCGCCCATCGAACCCGGGATCGTGCCCAGGAACGCGTCCAGCCAGCTGACCCCCATGCCGTCCAGCGCGGATCGCCAGGCGTCCGGCGCGCTCGGGTCCAGGCTGCCCGCGATGCGGCCCAGCGCCGTCGCGCCGCTGTAGCCGTCGATCTGGTTGGCCTCGGTAACCGCGGTCCAGACCTTGTCGCCCGAAATCTGCGCGGGGTACGCGAAGAACAGGAAGGCCCGCGCCATGAGCGCGGGATTGAAGATATTCATCCCCGTGCCGCCGAAGACTTCCTTGCCCAGAATCACGCCGAAGGAGATGCCGAGCGCAACCTGCCAGAGCGGGATCGTGGGCGGGAGAATCAGGGGGAAGAGCATCCCCGTGACCAGAAAGCCCTCGTTGACCTCGTGGCGCCGGATGATGGCAAACGCCACTTCGATGTGGCCGCCCACGATGAAGGTAACGAGGAGAACGGGAAGGTAATACAGCGCCCCGTGAAAGACGCAGGCCAGCGGGTTGGTCGCGCTGTAGCCGAAGCCGAGCACGTCCATCACCCAGCCGCGCCAGCTTTCGGCCGAGGCCCCGTCCGCCAGCGCGATATTCGCCTGGTACCCGGTGTTGTACATGGCCACGAGAATGCACGGGATCAGCGCAAAAACCACCGTCACCATCAGGCGCTTGAGGTCCAGCGTGTCCCGAACGTGCGAGGCGCCGCGCGTCACCTGCCCCGGCGTGAACAGGAGCGTGTCGTGGGCCTCGTACATCGGGTAGAGCTTTTCCAGCTTACCGCCCTTGTGGAAGAGGGGTTCGAATTTATCGTGTAGCTCGCGAAGGAATTTCATAGTCGGACCGCCTCGGTTACCCTTCTTTTTCGATGGTGGTGAGGTTTCGGCGGAGAATTGGGCCGTAGTCGTACTTGCTCGGGCACACAAAGGTGCACAGCGCAAGATCTTCCTCGTCCAGCTCCAGGCATCCGAGCGCCTCGGCGTCCTCGATATCGTCCACGATAAGCGCGCGAAGGAGGAAGGTGGGCAGCAGGTCGAAGGGCATCACGCGCTCGTAGCTGCCAATAGGCACCATGGCGCGCTCCCCGCCGTTCGTGGAGGTTCCAAAGTCGAACTTCTTTTCCGGGATCAGGCTCGACAGGTAGGCCGACGTCACCGAAAACCTCTCGATGCCCGGATCCAGCCAGCCCAGGAACACGCGCTCGCGATCTTCCGCCAGTACGCTAACCTGCTGGTGAAAGCGGCCCAGATACCCGTGCACTTCGCCCATGGCGGCCCGTCCGGAGAGCACGGATCCCGAAATCAAGCGGTTTTCGCCGTCCGCCAGCTCGCCGCGCGCGAGATCGTCAACCGAGGCGCCGATCCGCGTCCGCAGGAGGCGCGGGCGCGTCACGGCGGGCCCGCCCAGGGCCACAATCCGCGCCACATCCAGCTCGCCCGTCCGGATCAGGTGGCCGATGGCCAGCACGTCCTGCAGGCCGATGTGCCACACCGTCCGGTGGTGGCTGACCGGCGCGATGGCGTGGATGTGAAGGCCAGCCGTGCCCGCCGGATGCGGCCCCTCGAACTCGTGCACCTCGACATTCGGCTCCCTGCCCGGGCGCAGCCGCGCGGCCGACGAGCGGCAGAAATGCACCTTCCCGCTCGTAAGCTTCGCCAGCGCGCGCATCCCGGCGTCCAGGTCGGCCTGGCGTCCTTTGGCGATCACGTCGGTGTCCGGCGCCAGGGGGTTGCTGTCCATCGCCGTAACGAAAATGGCGTAGGGTTCGGTGTCCAGCTTCGGCGTGCGGCTGAAGGGCCGGGTGCGCAAGACCGTCCACAGGCCCGACTCCACGAGCAGCGCGCGCATCGCGTCGCGGTCGTAGCTGGCCGTGTCGCCGCCCCGGTACGCGTCAAAGGCCACGCGATCGTCTTCACCGGTCTTGCCGCCGCGCTCGTTCTCGTTCAGTTCGATCACGACCGACAGCAGCGCGCGGCGATCGCCCCGGTTAATCGCTATGATCTTGCCCGCCGCGGGCGCGGTGTGCACCACGCCGGGCGTCTTCTTGTCCTCGAAGAGCGCCTGGCCGCGCTTCACCGTGTCGCCTTGCTGCACGAGAAAACCGGGCTTCATGCCCACGTAATCGGCGGCCACAATAGCGGCCCGTCCCGGTGTCGGACCGGCTTCCACCACCTGCACCGGAGCCCCGGTAATAGGTAGATCAAGGCCCTTCATGAATTTGTACTTGGCCATAAGGACGTTCCCGTTGGAGGTCTGCTGTACTTCTGGTCGATGAAGCGCGTACGAGAGGGACGCCGCACCTGGACTGGCGGCCGGCCCAGGGATGCCGACTCGATGCCAAAACGGGACGATTATGCCATACCCCCGCGCGCCCATACAAGCCGGGGGCGATATGCAACCATGAAAGGAGGCGGCCTGGCGGCCTGGCGGGGCCGGTTTCGGCTACTCCAGCACGTCGTCCCGCACGATGGCCCCCGGCAGGGTGCTCGCGTGCGGCCAGAGCTTGCGGCCCGGGTAGATCGACGTATGAATGCCCGTGTGGACGCCGTCCCCGATGATCGCGCCCAGCTTGCGGCGGCCGGTGTCGACGAGCTCGTCCTTGATGCGGCTGCGGTGGTTCTTGCCGTCGTGCCGGTAGTTCGCGGTGACGGTGCCGCAGCCGAGGTTGGCCTTTTCTCCGACGACGCTGTCGCCCACGTAGCTCAGGTGCGGGACGGCGGCCCCGTCCATGAGTATGCTGTTCTTCACTTCGCAGCCCTGGCCTACCTTGCAGCCGCGGCCGAGGACGGTGCCCGGGCGGAGGTAGCAGTTCGGGCCGACGCGGCAGCCCTCGCCGATCATGACGGGCCCCTCGATATAGACGCCGGGCAGGACGGTGCTGCCCTTGCCCACGTAGAGCGGGCCGTGGACGTGCGCCGCCGGGCTGACTTCGCCGTGGATCTCGCTGGGCATGTGGTTCTCCAGCATGTAGAGGTTGGCGTCGAGCAGGTCCCAGGCGTACCCGATGGGGAGCCAGTAGCGCTCGGCGGTCACGGCGCGGAAGTCGCCCCGGTCGGCCAGGGTCTGGATCGCGCTGGTGATCTCGATTTCGCCGCGCTCCGAAAGGGGCGTGTGCTCCAGGATATCGAAGATTTCCGGGGTAAACTTGTAGGCGCCGATATTGGCCAGGTTGGAGAAGACTTCTTTGGGCTTTTCGACGAGCCGCACAACGCGGTTGCCCTCCGCCACCTCGTAGATCCCGTACAGGCGCGGATCGGCGACCGTTTTCACGAGCGCGGCCTGATCCTGCCGCGAGAGTGCCTCGAAATCGTCCGCCGCGTAGAGGTCGTCGCCGTTGAAGGCCATGAACGGCGCGTCAATGCGGGAGGCGCATTGGAGCAGGGCGTGCCCGGTGCCCTTCTGTTCGGTCTGGGTGACGTATTCGATTCTCCGGCCACGGTACTCGGCGCCAAAGTAGTCCCGGATCATTTCCTCGCGGTAGCCGACGACCATGATCACCGTGTCCACGACGCCCGGCAGCGCCTCGATCTGGTGCGCGCCGATCGGCTTGTTCGCGATCGGCAGGAGCGGCTTCGGGCGCGTCAGGGTGAGGGGATAGGTTCGGGTTGACTTGCCGGCGGCGAATATAACGGCTTTCATGCAGGGCAGACTCCAATCACTGGGATTCAGGGGTTGAAAGGAGTATCATAGCGAATCGAATCGTTGTAAACGAGGTTTTCCGGTTCGCGGGCCTGTCGGAAGCCGGTTGCCATTTACCCCGGAAAGGTTTCGCGCCATGACACCTGTACTCTTGATCGCCCTGGCCCACGCGGCCCAGTTTGCCCAGCCCTACGAGCCCACGTGGGAATCGCTCGACCAGCGGCCCAACCCCGCGTGGTTCACCGACGCCAAGTTTGGCATCTTCATCCACTGGGGCGTCTATTCCGTGCCCGCCTGGGGCCCGAAGGAACGCTATTCCGAGTGGTACTGGCACGATCTGATCCAGGGCGACGGGCAGACGAAGGCCTTTCACGAGGCGACGTACGGGCCGAATTTCCGCTACCAGGACTTCGCGCCGCAGTTTAAGGCGGAGCTCTTCGAACCGGCGGACTGGGCGGATGTCTTCAACCGGTCCGGCGCGAAATACGTCGTGCTCACGTCGAAGCACCACGAAGGCTTCTCGCTCTGGCCCGACCCCACGAACTGGAACTGGAACAGCATGGATATCGGGCCGCACCGCGATCTGGCGGGCGACCTGACCGGGGCCGTGCGCGAGGCGGGGCTCAAGATGGGCTTCTATTACTCGCTCTACGAGTGGTTCAACCCGCTCTACCAGTCGGACGTCGACCGCTATGTGGACACGTACATGCTGCCGCAGATGAAGGACCTGGTGCAGCGGTACAAGCCCGATATCTTCTGGCCCGACGGCGAATGGAGCCACCCGAGCAGCACCTGGCGCAGCACGGAGTTCCTGGCGTGGCTCTTCAACGAGAGCGACGCGCCGGAGGACATCGCCATCAACGACCGCTGGGGCAAGGAGTGCCGCAACGTGCACGGCGGCTTCGCGACGCCGGAATACGGCCACCTGCCCGAGGGCAAGCTGATTCAGGAACAACGCTTCGAGGAATGCCAGGGCATGGGCCGTTCTTTCGGCTACAACCGCAACGAGCGCGCGGAGAACTACCGGAGCACGGCGGAACTGCTGCACCTGCTCATCGACAACGTAAGCCGCGGCGGGAACCTGCTGCTGGACATCGGCCCGACGGCGGACGGGCGGATCCCGGAGATCATGGAAGAGCGCCTGCTGGAGATGGGCGAATGGCTCGCGGTCAACGGCGAAGCCATCTACGGCACGCGCGCGCTGGCGAATGCGCCGACGGTGGAGGGGGTCCGGTTCACGGAAAAGGATGGCGCGGTCTACGCGATTTGCCTGCAATGGCCGGGCGAGGCGCTTTCCATCCCGCTGGAGCGGGCGGTCAGCCGGGTGTCGTTGCTGGGTTACGACAAGCCGGTCGCGTTTATGCAGAGCGGCCCGAGCATCACGATCCAGCCGCCCGCGCTGGGGGTGGACGAGGCCCCGTGCCGCCATGCGTATGTGTTCAAGATGGAATGACTATCTCCGTTGACAGTTCCTGACAACTGTGTCATCCTGTTGAAAAGGAGTCTCGCATTTTATGAGCCAGATTCAAATTGAAGTGACAACAGACCAACTCTCTACCCTTGAGGAACTTGCGAGAGCGTCAGGTCTTTCCGTTGGGGAATATCTACTGGAAACGGCGCTTCTTCAACGCAGCCTGGCCGAACAGAAACGAGATATGGTGGCTCTGCTGTCGTCTCGTGTGGAGGAAGCCCGATCGGGCAATTTTTCTGACCAGTCCGTGGAGGACATTGCGAAGGAATTGTTCGAGGAGATGGGTGTTTAGGGAATGGGGCGATACAGACTCACGCCATCGGCCAGGGAAGATATCAGGAATATACTCCGGCGTAGCGTGGAGAACTGGGGCAAGCCACATGCCACGAAGTACACCGAGAAACTTTCCGACTGTCTAACTCGCATCGGCAATAACGATATCCAGTGCAGGCGTATCGACGAAATTCCAGAACTCTACATGGCACGTTGCGAACCTCACAATGTATTCTTCCTGCGGGGAAAGCCCAACCAGGTTGTTGCCATCCTGCATGAACGCATGGATTGCCTGAAGCATTTGAAAGAGCGACTTTCCAGCTGACTCCTGGAATGACGGGGACTGGAGCCCGCGACGGTTTGCGCCCAGCCGCGCAAGCGCAAGATACCACCTTCGAATCGCGGGGGACTGTACCCGGAGAAATCGACTTTTGGGGGTACAGCCTTTCATGACGCTTCGCGTTACTCGTTAAGGATGAAATACTGCTCCTGACTGTTGGCGCTCTTCTGACGTCTCGCACCCACAAGCCTTTGCGGCGGAGCCGCAGAGCTTGAGGGTGGCACCCGCGGCTCCCTTTGAAATTTCAGAGCAGCCACTGGCTGGTTTGGGGCTGATTGCTCCGGATCTGCGCTGAATTGCCAGCCAGAAGCAGTTCCCCCTACCCCGCCAGCGCGGCGTCGACGGCTTCGTCCATGGACTGGGTGAAGCGGAGGAAGCCCGCTTCTTCCCGGATACCGGCCTTATCCAGCTTGCGAATAAGCGCGGGGTCGAGGTCGTTGATCACGGCGCGGATGCCGGATTTCCGGAAGTGCGCCAGGATGGATTCCAGCGCGACCATGCCGGTCATGTCGAGCATGTTCACGTCCGACATTTCGAGGATGACGGCTTCCACATCCCCGGGCACGCTGGTGAGCGCGCGGAGGGCCTTTTGCGCGGAGCCGAAGAACATCGCGCCGTTGATATCGTAGACCAGTACGCTGGAGGGCAATTCGCGCGAGCGCGGGTGCTCGTTGTGGGCGTGTTCGATCAGTTCGACGCCCGTGAGTTCGATGCTGCGCCGCACGAAGAGGACGGCGGCCAGGCCCATGCCCACGGCGATGGCGATTTGCATGTCGAAGAGCACGGTCATCCCGAAGCAATTCAATAAGGTGAAGATGTCGCGGCCCGGCGCCACCTTCAAAATCCGCGCGAAATGGCGCGCCTCGCTCATGTTCCACGCAACGACCAGCAGCAACGCGGCGATGGACGCCATGGGCACATAGGCCAGCAGCGGCGCGAGCACCAGAATCGACAGCAGAATAAACAGCGCGTGCACGACGGACGCCAGCGGTATGGTGGCTCCGGCGCGGACGTTCGCGGCGGTTCGCGCGATCGCGGCGGTGGCCGGGATCCCGCCGAAAAAGGGCACGATCATGTTGCCCAGGCCCTGGCCTATTAGCTCGTCGTTCGGGTCGTGGCGCTTGCCCGACATGCCATCGGCCACCACGGCGCACAGGAGCGACTCCAGGGCGGCGAGCATGGCGATAGCGAAGGCGGGCCCGATCAGATTGCGCAGCAGCGCATAGCTGAGGCCCACCGGCGCGCCGTCGCCGCCGGGCAGGGTCCACGGGAGCGCGAAACCCGGAAGCACGGGCGGAATCCCGCTGCCCGCGACGCCGTTGAGTTCATAGTGGAACTGCGATCCGATGGTGGCGACTTCGAAGCCCTCGATGTACCGGGAGGCCAGGAAGGCGGCGACGGAACCGGCGAGGATGCCCGCCAGGTGGTAGGGAAAGCGCGTGCGAAGGCGCATCCACACGAGAATCACGGCCAGGGTCAGCGCGCCCACGCCAGCTTCCCGCGCGTTGGCCTCGGGGAGCGCCCGCACCATGATGGCGACATGCTCGATGAAGTCGTTGCCGGTCGCAGTCACGGGGAGGCCTAGAAAATCCTTCACCTGCAGGGTGGCGATCACCACGCCGATACCCGCGGTGAAGCCCACGGTGACGGGGTAGGGCACGATCTGGATCAGGCCGCCGAGCCGGAGCAGCCCCATGCCCACCAGGATGCATCCCGCCAGGAAACCCGCGCACAGGAGGCCGCCGATGCCGTATTGCTGGACAATCGGCAGTAATATGACGACAAACGCGGCGGTCGGTCCGGAGATGTTCACCTTGGAGCCGCCGGTCAGGGCGATCACAATTCCCGCGACGACGGCGGTGTAGAGCCCGTGCTGCGGCGCGACCCCGCTGGCGATGGCCAGCCCCATCGACAGGGGCAGCGCCACCACGCCCACCGTGAGCCCGGCGAAAATATTCGCCTGGATCTCGGTACGGCCGGGCTTGCTCTGGATGGATCGGGTCAGTGCGGAAAACATGGTCGGGTTCTCCCGGGGCGGGCAGGGGAATGGGGCGGGGCCCGGGATTGGGCTCACTGGAGCGATCATAGCGGAGCAGGCTGGCGGAATGCGAGTTGGGGAGTGACTACGGAAACACCGGGCGCCCGGCAATGACGGCGCGGAGAGACTGACCTAGCGCGTGGGTGGCCTCCGCATCACTCGAATTCGATACCGTACAGCGCCGCCTGGTACAGTTTGAACGTCAAGGTCACCGGTTCCTCCAGTTTGTGAATTGCTTCGGTTTCGCCGCCCCAGCTTATGGGTGTCCAGTGCCGGTCGCCGATAACCGGATCGCAATGCTCGAAAGTACGTCCTTCGCTTCCGAGCACCTCCACCTTAATCCATCCGGTGCGTTTTGTCACGGCGTTGAGCTTGATCGTCTTTCCCGGTGGAATAATCGGGATCATCGTGAAGCAGCCTTCACCACCGGCCTCTAGTGCCACCATCCGCCCCTTCGGCCACACGGCGTAGCCCACCCCGCCCGAACGGATACCACGCGGGTACTTGTGTGAAACGTTGTGTCCGAGGTAGGGGAGGCCCCAGTCGCCATTCCCCAATTCCACGAGGTCCGGCATTCCCCAGATACAGCCCCCGTCCCACTGTCCAAAGGGCCGCGTTTCAAGCAGGTTTCCGCCGGGAACCCAGTGCCAGACCCGTCCATCGTGGCTCGAGGCCATGGTGATTCGCGTCGTGTCGTCGATGGACGCGTTCCAGAGGGTGGGAAACATCAGGTGCTGGTCCGGCGCGCCTGGCACCGTCGTATAGCTGTTCGTATACAACTGTTCCGACGGCAGCATGTCCGGCGACGGCTCCAGAATCATCGTCGAGGGTGGAAACTCGCGGAAATTGTCCGATTCAGTCCTTCCGATGGCCCGGCGGCCCACGCCGGTCCAGTTCCCGCGAATATCCACCGGCCAGTCCCCGGCGGCTGGCCCCACGGACCAGAAGCGCGTGTAAATAACATACTTCTTTCGCTGGACATCGTAGTAGGCCGTGTTCAGCGTGTCGCAGTATTCCACCACAAGCGGCTCGGGCAATGTGGTCCAGGCAATCCCATCCGGCGATACGCTGGCGCGGAGGCAGCTTACCTTGTCCTGTTCGCCCAGGAGGAAAACGGCTTTGGGCTCCCAGCCGTCCGGCCGCTTCTCGCGGAAGGCATCAAACTGCGCGCGGGTCAGGTGTCCGGTCCAGACCGCCTTAAACCGCTCTTCGGCCGGCGCGATCGGGTCAATGAAGATGTGCAGGACACCGTCCTCGTGCAGTGGGTCCAGAACCAGGTCCGCCTTCTTCTCCCATTGGAGACCGTCCGTCGACTCGTAGTACTCCGACGACGTCCAGCCCTTGTAGACGTCGCCGTCCTTGAGTATCATGCGATAGGGCATGTCAAGTGGCCCGATGACCTGAGGCTTCCGCGCGCGAATCGTGATACCGCGCGGCGGATGTATACCGACATGTTGAGCGCCCCACAGGTCGGAATCTCCTTCTACGTATACGCTATTTCCCGTGTCGTCGCGCCAGTCCAGGTCGCCCGGTTGGATGTAGTACCAGTTGGTGAATACGATGCGGTTGCCCAGCAGCTGGTAGGGCTTCCCAAGCACGACGCGGTCCGTGGTTATGCCAGGCAAGACCTCATACTCTGCACGCGCCTGAGATCCGGGTCCCAGCGCCAATAGAGCAATCGCATGCGCCACCCAGATCCCATGCCCAAGCCCAGCACTGGGAATCTTGCGTTCTACCCACATTGCATCACCTCTGCAAGTTGAAGCCAATGGTCACGAACCGTAGTATAATCTCCAACCGGCCCCGAGTTATCCAATATGCGCTCAGCAGAGGGATGGGTCTTGCCGACGTGCTTACCGTGTCCCCTTCTTCTTGCAGGGCCTGACCGGACCCGAAATAAAGGAGTAGCAATTATGTTTCGAACCGTCGCTTTCAATCTGGTCGGCCTGGCGCTGGCGGCTGGTTTTCTCACCCCTGCCCCCGCGGAAGGCCCGAAGAAGCTCCTGCTCATGGCGGGGACGCCGAGCCATGGGCCGGGCGAGCACGAGTTCAACGCCGGCGTGCTGTTGCTGGCGCAATGCCTGGAATCCGTGGAAAACCTGGAGGTCGTCGTGCAGCTCAATGGCTGGCCGGAAGACGAATCCAAATTCGAGGGCGTCGACGGCATCCTGCTGTACATGGACGGGGGCGCGCGGCATCCCGCGGTGCAGCCGGGTCGTCTCGAATTCCTGGGCAACCTCATGGATCAGGGCGTGGGCCTGATGTGCGCGCACTACGGCGTGGAGGTCCCCGCCGAGAACGGCGGCGCGGAGTTCAAGCGCTGGATCGGAGGCTATTACGAGACCGCGTTTTCCTGCAACCCCATGTGGAGCCCGGACTACGCCAACCTGCCCGATCACCCCATCGCGAAGGGTGTGCGGGGCTTCCAGATCCGCGACGAGTGGTACATGAACATGCGCTTCCGCGAGGACATGAGCGGCGTGGCGGAATTGCTGGTGGCGACGCCGCCGGACGAGGTACGCGATGGCCCGTATGTCTATCCGAAGGGCCCCTACGAACACATCCAGGCCGAGAAGGGGGAGCCCGAAACCATGATGTGGGCGGTGGAGCGCCCCGATGGCGGGCGGGGTGTCGGCTTTACCGGCGGCCACTTCCATAAGAACTGGGGCGACGACAATTTCCGCAAGGCGGTGCTGAACGCGCTGGTCTGGATAACCGGGATGGACGTGCCGGAGGGCGGCGTGGAATCGGTGGTGACGGAGGACGACCTGGCGAAAAACCTGGATCCGAAGGGCTGAAAGCGGGCGCGGGCGACAGTCATGGGACACAGAAGGACCAACGAGACTCAAGGCGGCAAAGGGCCCGCGACGACGAAAGTCCCTGCCGTCTCTGCTGTCCCTGACGTCCCTGCAATGCTTCACGGCGCGCAGGCCGTCCCCGCCGCCATACCCCCCACCCGGGAGACACCATGACCGATCAACCTATCCGCTGGGGAATCCTCGGCACGGGCGCCATCGCGAATACCTTCGCAACCGCGCTCGCTTCGCTCGACGATGCCGTCCTCCAGGCCGTCGGATCGCGTTCGCGGGAGAGCGCGGACCGGTTCGCCGATGCCCACGGCATTCCCAACCGCCACGGGACCTACGAAGCGCTGGCGGCGGATCCCGACGTGGATGTGGTGTATATCGCGACGCTGAACTCGCTCCACCACGACAACGCGATCCTGTGCATCGAGCACGGCAAGGCGGTATTGTGCGAGAAGCCCTTCACGATCAACCGCGCCCAGGCGGAGGTGGTGCTGGCGTTGGCGCGCGAAAAGGGCGTGTTCATCATGGAGGCGATGTGGACGCGCTTCATTCCGGCGGTCCAGCAGGCGCGCGCGTGGATCGACGAGGGCGCGATCGGCGCGGTGCGCATGGTGCAGGCGAATTTCGGGTTCCGCCACGACGCGGCCCCGCTCTTTGATCTCGCGCTCGGCGGCGGCAGCCTGCTCGACGTGGGGATCTACCCCATTACGCTCGCGCACTTCGCCTTCGGCGGAAACCCCACGCAAATTCGCGGCCTGGCGACGATTGGCCGGGGCGGCGTGGATGAGCAGGCGGCCTTCGTGCTGGGCTACGATGGCGGGGGCCTGGCCCTGCTGGGCAGCGCGATTCAGACGAAGACGCCCTACGACGGTTATATCATGGGCACGGACGGCCTGATCACGCTGCACGGGACCTTCTGGAACGCGGAGATGGTAAGCCTGGAGCGGCCCGGCCAGGACACGGTCACGCGCGAATTTCCGCACCCGTGCAACGGATACGAGTACGAGGCGCAGGAAGTGCACCGTTGCCTGCGGGCGGGCGCCCTGGAAAGCGCGACGATGCCCCACCAGACCACGCTGGAAATTCTGGAGACGATGGACCATATCCGGTTACAGTGGGGCCTCCGCTATCCGATCGAAGAATAGCCCGGGGGCAGATGCCTGGCCGGGACAACCAGGAGCCACGCATGGCCAAGACGTATCGCTGGGGTATCCTCGGCACGGGGAATATCGCCGCAAAGTTCGCCACCTGCCTCGGCGTGTGTGAAAACGCCCAGCTGCACGCGGTCGGATCGCGCAGCCGGGAGAGCGCCGAAACCTTCGGGAACCGCTTCCGGGCGCCGGTGCGGCACGCCTCGTACGAGGCGCTCGCGAACGATCCGGATGTGGACGTGGTGTATATCGCCACGCCGCACGCCCTGCACAAGGAAAACGCGATCCAGTGCCTGCGCGGGGGCAAGGCCGTGCTTTGCGAAAAGCCCTTCACGCTGAACATGGCCGAGGCCGAGGAGGTGTTTGCGGCCGCGGGCGAAGCCCGGCGCTTTCTCATGGAAGGGATGTGGACCCGCTTCTTCCCGGCCATACGGCAGGCGGAACAGTGGATCGCCGGCGGGGCCATCGGCGAGCCGCGGATGGTGCAGGCGAGCTTTGGCTTCCGGATGGACTACGCCGATCGCGGCCGCCTCTGGGATCCGGCGCTGGGCGGCGGCAGCCTGCTGGACGTGGGCATCTACCCGATCACCATCGCCTCCATTGCCTTTCAGGACGCGCCCGCGAGTGTCTGCGGCGCGGCGCACCTGAGCGATCGCGGCGTGGACGAGCAGGCCGCGTTCGTTCTCAAATACCTGGGCGGGAAGCTGGCGGTGCTGTCGAGCGCCATCCGCACGGTCACCAATTGGGACGCGTTCATATACGGCGAAACCGGCATGATCCAGATCCACAGCCCGTTCTGGCAGCCCGAAAAGGTGACGCTGATCCCCGCGCCGGACAGCGATCGCGAAGCGGTATGCTTTGAGAAACCGCACGAGAGCCTTGGCTTCGAATACGAAATCCGCGAGGTCATGGAATGCCTCGACGCCGGCCTGCTGGAGTGCCCCGCGATGCCGCACCGCCGCACCCGGGAAATCATGAGCACGATGGACGAACTTCGCCGCCAGTGGGAGCTTACGTACCCGGGTGAATAAACCCGCGGCGGGGGCCGTCTATCTTCGGCGAGGGGGATTGTGCGGGCCGCTTCTACCGGATAGTCGCATTGAAATCCGGCCGTGGCGCGAGGGCGTAACCGTGAGTCTATTTGGAGCCTTGAATCACGGAAAGCGAGCGTGTGGGAGCGCCGGCATCTCTGGCAAGGTCCGGCATTCGCCTCGGGCGAAACGCCAACGCTCCAGCGCGAACCTTCCGCAGCGCTCTCCGCGGTTTGTATGGCGACTCTCTTGTAAACAGAGTCTAAATGTATTTGCCCGGGCGCATTTACCGCCTCCGGGCGGATCCCTGTTAAAATAGGGCCAATATGGCAGGCAATTCAACGAATTCATCCCCGTCTTCCCGCCGCCGGCGCAGGAGGAGACGCCTACTCCTGATCCTGGCTCCGCTGCTCCTCGTGGCCGGGGCCTGGAAGATCGCCGAGCACTACATCGATATTGAACGGTATCGCGCGACTATCGACACGGAACTGGAGCAGCTTCTGCGCCTTCCGCTCGAATTCGAGGATATGGATCTTCAGGTTCTGCCCTCGCCGCGGCTGGTGGTCGAGAACGTGGCGCTGGGCGAGGGCGATTTCCTTGCGCGGGCGCCGTCGGTGGCGGTTACCGCGAGCCTCCGCGCCCTGGTTCGGGGCCGCCTCGAACTGCACGCCGTCACCCTGCGCGACCTGGAAGTGCGGCTGCCGGAGGACTCCGCCGAATTTCTGGGGCGCTGGTCCGAGTACCTGGCGGCCCTCCGGGAGCCCCGTCCGCCCCGCGATGGCGGCGGAGGAAAGGTGACGCTGGAGGCCATTCACGCCCGGGGCGCGACGATCTACCGTGGCGGGCGGGCCTGGGCCACCGGCGAACTCCACGTAACGAAGGTGACGGGCGGATCGCCGATCTTCACGTTCGAGGGCCGGGCCGATTCCATCCCCGGCGCGCCCGAGGCCCGGGGCGAGTTTACGATTTCCGCGCGCGGGAACCGGAGCGTGTACGGCGACGCCACCGTGGCGGGCCTGCCGCTGAAGCAACTCACGGGGGATCCCGCGCTGCCGCCCGTAGTGCTGGACGCCGGGATCAGCTTCAGCCAGTTCCGCGAGGGCGCGCTGGATGTGGAAGCGGAGGGGACGATCGCGCTTTCCGGGGATCCCGATCTCCTGGGCGCATTCGCGATCACCGCGCGGCGGGATGAAGGGGACTTGCGCTTCTCCCGATTCCAGATCGATACCGATCCGCTTGCCGCCAATGCCTCGTTGCACATACCGGCTGGCGGCGGATGGTCCCTGGAAATCAGGGAAGGCGAAATCCGCGACAGCGGCATCGGCTGGCTCACGGCGCGCTTTCCGGCCATCCCGTTCCGGGACAATTCCGGCGTGCGCTCCCGGGGCGTCCTCACGGGCGTGAAGATGGGCGACCAAGGCGCGGGATTCGTCATGCCGGAGGGCGCGATCCGCGTCGAAGGGGTGGATCTCCACGCGGGCGCCGGCATGGTCCTGCCGTCGTTGAACGGATCGGCAACGATCGCGGGCGGGCGCATCACGGTGGTGGAGGCGGCCAGTCCGCAGGTGAGCGCGTCCGGCACGGTGGATATTGATTACGCGGCGGATATTATCGCGGTGGATTTGAATGGGGAGATCCGGCTCGATCCGGCGTTTCCGCTGCCCGAGGCGCTGGCCGGAGCCTGGCGCGCCGAAAGCGGCGCGGTCGGCGTACAGGCGATCCGCGCCACGATTACGGAGGGCGTCTGGGATCTGGCGATGCTGGAACTCGACACCGCCATCGACCAGGCCGTGATTGCCGCGTGGGACGAGGCCGCCGGGACCTGGACGCCCGCACCCGCGATCTCCGGATCGATCTCGGCGGCGGAGGGAACGCTGCGGTTGGGAGACATCGAAGGAGCGGGCAGCGTGCTGAACGCCGAGTTGACGCCCGATGCCGAGCCCGGGCGCTGGTCCTTCGCCGGCCGCCTGGCCAGCGACCTGGCGTCTCCCATCTGGAAGCCACTGTACCCTCAGGATCGGATAACGATTACCCGTGGCGAGATTGAGACGACCGAACTGACCGGTACGATCGCGGGCTCTCCGCCGGCCCTGGCGTCGCTGCGGGTCGAAGCCCGCGCGCGCCAGGTTGAAGCGCGCGTACACGCGCCGGGATACGAGGATACCGTGACGGTGGCGGATGCGACCATATCGCTGAGCGAGACCCGGCTGTCGGCCCGGGGCGCGGGCGCCTCCGGGCGCTTCGGCCCCTTCGAGGCGGACGGAAACGCCGCGCGCGCCAGCGGGGTCGTGGAGGGCCGCGTGACGCTCCAACCCGCGCAGGCGCCCGCGTGGCGCGGCGGCCCCGCGGACGCGCTATTGCCGTACTTGACGCCGCTGCCGCTGGATATACGATACACCCCGGAGAACAAGCGCCTTACCTTCGAATCCTCCGGGCCGCTGCGCCTGGAGGGGGAGGCCGCGGCGCCGCCGGAAGGCGCATCGGGCGCGCCCGTGTCGATGGCCGCCCGCGCGGCGGCGCCGGCTTCGTGGCTGGCGCCGGGGGTCTTCGAGACGGCGGGCGGCGGCGATCTGGAGGTTACGCTGACCCTCGATCCCCAGAGCGGGCGGCTGATTGCGCGGGCGGACGGCACGGCGTCCGAATTCGCGCGGAGCGTGTTTCGCAAGACGGCGGGCTATCCGGCCGCTGTCGAGCTGGAAGGGACGTGGGGCTCCGGCAACCCGCGTTTCACGCACGGGCGCGCGGAACTGGGCGCGGCCTCGGCCCCGTTTGAACTCCGCGAGGATGGGCTCGCGAGCGACAATTTCTCCATCGATCTGGCGGCGCTCGCCCCCCTGATGCCGGGCGATGCGACGATTTCCGGGACCGTCCAGGGCCACATCGCGCAGAATTTCGGCGCGATGGATCTGACCCTGAGGGACGCGCGCGCCACGCTGGGCGACGATACGACCCGGGTTGCGGTGAGTGGCGCGCTGCGCCGCCGCGCCGCCGGATGGGACGCGCCCGCCATCGAGTGGGCGGCGGGAGAAAGCCGGGGCCGCGCGGCGATCGAACGGTCCGGCGCGAATCTGCACGGTGAAATCCGCGCGGAGCAAATTGATATCGATGGTCTGATGGCGGTCTACCGCGCGTGGAGTCCGCTTCGATCCGCCGACGCCCCGCCTCCCGCCGCCGGGGACCGAAGCTTTGGCCGATCCTTCACCGGCGCCATCCAAATTCAGAGTAATCAGCTCGATTGGGTTGATGCATCGGTCCTGGATGCGCGCGCGCTCCTGGCGGGAGGCCCGGAGGCCATCGAACTGCGCGGCGTCACCTTCCGGCACGGCGGCGGCACGGGTACGGGCGCGCTGGTGTACACGCGCGATACGGGGGCCGCGTCCGTGTCGCTTGATCTGTCGGAAGTCGACGCCACCCTGCTGGAAGGGCTGTTCCTGGCGAACGACCGGGGCTTGCGGGGGCAGCTGAGCGGCAGCGCGTCGCTCACCTTTCCGTTCGCCACAACGGGCAGGGAAATCCTGCACGGGCTGAGCGGGCGCATTGCCTTCGACGCCCGGGACGGCACCCTGGGCAAGGCCGGCCTCGCATCCAGGCTGATCACGGCGTTGCGCACGACCGACGTGCTTCGTCTGCGCGTGCCCCAACTCCGTGATCGGGGCCTGACCTTTACGGAACTGACGGGCGAGATCAACATTGAGCAAGGAGTCTTTCATCTGGCGCCCTACGCCATGGCCGACACCACGTATATCCTCAAGGCGGACGCGACCTTCGATTTTCCCGGGGATCGCGCGGATGGCCAGGTGGAAGTGCAGGTTCTGGAAGGGGTTACGGGTGTTGCTCGCCGAATCCCGCTGCTGGGAGACGCCGCAAACATGGTCAACAAAGTCTTCAGCGCCCCGCTTCGGGTCACCGGCCCGGCCACCGATCCGGTATTCCGCGTCGGCGTTCCGGGTGTTTGATGGCGCGGCACCCGAATTTCATGGCGCGGTTTCCAATTCTGTGTTATGCTGACTAGTGCAGGATAAGAGAGAGCAAGAAGGCAAGTCCGCCGGCGCCAAATGGTTGCCACAACGCGTGACGCTGCCTCGCCCGCCTGCCCGTCCGGCCTTGGCTGCGCAACCTTCGGAGCCGGCGCGGGTGACCAACCGGCGTGCGGGGTGCAGGCGTCCGGGAGGCAGTGCGATGGTCAAAACGAGCGATCTACGGGAATCCAACAGACGCCCCATTCATGGCCGGGCCGAGGTGCGCCTGGGCAACGGCGTGGTGGTCGAGGGGGAAGCCAAGGATATCAGCCTCCAGGGGCTTATGTTCCACTCCGAACGGCGGCTTCCCGTGGGCAAGTCCGTCCGCATTGTACTCATACCCGAATGCGATCCGCCGAGTTGCCGGATTAACGCGGGGGGATTTGTCGCCCGCCTTCACGACGAGGGCGTCGCCGTGCGCTTCACGGATATCGGGCCGGAGGCCCTGCAATACCTGAGCGAGGCCGTGCTCCACGCGTGCGCGGAACGGCGTCCGCACCTCTGACCCGCGTGCGCCGGGGCCGGTTGCATGGCGTTGACCATGTCGCGCGGGGGCCGTGCTATAGTGTTGAGGCTGACACACAACCCGGCGGAGAACCTGTATGGCCTCAACAGTAGCCCTGTCCCTGACCAAGTGGTCCCTGGACGTGGCGTCGCGGCTCATTCGTTCGGATGCGCGGCTGCATAATTACGAGGCGATCACGGATGACATGGCGATCATCTTCGTCGTCAACCATTTCACGCGCCTCGAAACGATGCTCCTGCCGTATATCGTCCACAAGCACACCGGCAAGGAGGTGTGGGGGCTGGCGGCCGGGGAGCTTTTCAAGGGGCGCATCGGGCGCTACCTGCGATCGACCGGCACGATTTCCACATCCGATCCCGACCGGGACCGGATCATTGTGCGGACGCTTCTGACGGGCGAGCACCCCTGGATGATCTTTCCCGAGGGGGCGATGATCAAGGACAAGAAGGTTGTCGACCCGTCGGGAGAATTCTCCATCTACAGCAACGGTAAGCGCCGCCCGCCGCACACGGGCGCGGCGGTGCTCGCGCTGCGGGCGGAGTACTACCGCCACAAGCTGGCCTGCCTCGATGCGCGGCCCGATGGCGATGGCGGCTTCGCGCGCGCGCTCGAGCACTTCGATCTGACGCCGGACACCGATGTGCTTTCCCGGCGCACGGTGATCATTCCGGTCAACATTACGTACTTCCCAATGCGCGCGCGGGACAATTTCGTCTTGCGGATGGCCCGGCGATTCGCGAAGGAGCTGGACACGCGCGCGGTGGAGGAACTCTCCGTCGAGGGAACGGTGCTCTCGGAGGACACGGACATCGACATCACGCTGGGGGAGCCGATCGATGTGCGGGAGTACCTGAACAAGCCCGAGTACGCCTCGGTGATGGCCTGTGGGCTGAACGACATGCAGGCGCTGGAGACCGACCCCGGGTCCCTGTTCAACGATGCGGCGCGCGACCTGATGCTGCGCTATATGGCGTCCATCTACCAGCTGACGACGATCAACTACGACCACATTTTCGCGACCATCATCCGGCACCAGCCGCCGCAGGCCTTTTCCGAACGCGCCTACCGCAACCGGATATTCCTTTGTGTCCACCAGCTGCGCAAGATCGGGCGCCACCGGCTGCATGGCGTGCTCGATCGCACCTACCGCGACATCGTTTTCGAGGACCCCAGCGCGAAGTTCGTCGACTTCATGACCTTGTGCCTCCAGGAGTCGCTCATTATTGAGGAGGGTGACCTGTACGTTAAGAACCGCGCGCTGGAGCGGGGGAAGGCCCCCTTTCACGCAATCCGGTTTCAGGAGCTTACCGAAGTCATCGCCAACGAGATCGAGCCGCTCGACGAGGTCACCGAGATTATCAAGAAGGTGGCGCACCTGCCGCGCCCGCTACTTTCCCGCCAGATTCGCGATATCTTTCTGGAGGAGGACGCCCGCTATTTCGAGGAGGATTACGCGGAGTATTACACGCCCGGTGAGAGCAAGAACCCCGAGATCGGGCGTCCGTACTTTCTCAAGCCCTTGCGGCCGCGGGCCGGCATCGTGCTCGCGCACGGTTACATGGCGGCCCCGGAGGAGGTGCGGGCGATGGCCGAATACTTCTACCAGCAGGGTTACGCGGTGTACGCCGTGCGGCTGCGCGGGCACGGAACGGCCCCCGAGGACCTCGCCGAGCGGACGTGGGAAGACTGGTATCACTCCTTCAACCGCGGGTACGCCGTCATCAAGAGCGTCACGGACCATATTATCGTCGGCGGGTTCTCCACGGGCGGCTGCCTGGCGCTGCTCGCGGCCGCGCGCAAGGGCATCAAGGTGCAGGCCGCGTTTACGGTCTGTGCGCCTCTGCAGGTCAACAACTACTCGGTGCGCCTGGTGCCGTCGATTGTGAGCCTGAACGCCATTCTCAAGCGCCTGGGGCAGGCCCGGGAATCCTGGGAATACATCGTCAACGAGCCGGAGAACCGGCACATCAATTATGATCGCAACCCGTTGAAGGGGGTGTACCAGCTTGTGCGCCTGATGAACGCCACGGAGCAGTGCCTCCCGGAAATCCGCGTGCCCACGATGGTGATCCAGGCGGCGCGCGATCCCATTGTGAATCCGATCAGCGGGCAGCAGCTGTTTGACCGGCTCGGGGCCGAATTCAAGGAGTTGATTCTGCTGGAACGGAACCGGCATGGTATCGTGAACGGGGAGGGCCGGGAGCATGTGTTTGCGCACCTGCGCCATTTCCTGGACCGCGCGCCGGCGCACGGAATCAGCAACCTGGCGGGCCCGGCATCCGCGGAAGCAAACAATGAATACTGCGAAAGCCCGACCTGGGGAATTCGTTGACACATCTTGACACCTTATGTTACCGTGATCACTGGATTTAGCGCGGTCGCAGCCGAAAAGGAACGAGCGCTTTTATTAGTTTCGATGCATTGATTGCGCCCGCATGCGCTATTGGGGTAGAGCATGTTAACTGGGCCTTGGCGCCCGCAGCCCGCGTCAGCCGAATTGGCCGGGGATTAATGGACAAGGACTATCATGACTCGTACATCGCAATTCCTTCGGTTAGCTGTCATTGTGGCGACGATAGCCGCCGTCGCCCATACCCACGCGTGGGGTCCGCGGGCGCAACGCACCATTACCGGCATGGCAATCCAGGTCATTCAGGGTAAGTTCCCCGGGACGTTTCGCCCGGGCGACGCCAACTATGAGCGCGATGTCCTGAAGGGGGCCGAAGCCGGATGGCGCAGCCTGGACGCCAGCAACATGGTCCGCTCGACGGACGATGCGATCCAGCTTGTGGCCGCCCAGATTCAACTGCTGTCGAAAGCCCGGACCTATGGCTCGGGCTCTTATTTTGCCTACCGTCTCGGGGTGCTGTCGTCGCTGGTCGCCGATATCATGCTGCCCTACGGGCTGGCGTGGACCCCGGAGCAGGAGGCGATGCAGGCGCAAGTTCGCGCGGATATCGAGAAGCACCTCAATGCCTACAAGTACGCGAGCCACAACACCCGGCGCGTGGATGTGGTGAACGCGCGCGAGTATTTCCAGCAGCGCCTTACCTTCCGCAACGACAACATCATCCTTATCGAGGACGACTACCGCCGCGGGCGCGGTTACAGCGGCTTGCTGAAGGAATCCAGCCAGCAGAATTTCGTCGATGCCGTCGACGCGGTCGCCGATGTGTGGTACACGATTCTGGAGGCGGGCACGACGAAGCCCGCGTCCGCGATGTCGGCGAACGACGATATGCTGGCCAACTTCTTCGTCGACGAAATCGCGTACCAGTTGATGGACAAGCGCAATTTCCACCAGGCGGGCGCGGTCTACGAGAATCTTGCCGCGCTCAATTCGACCAACCCGGCCATTTACGAGGAAGTGGGTGACCTCTACTACGCGTTCGAGACGCGCCAGAGCGCCGAGCGGAGTATCCGCGAATGGCGGATCGCGTACGAGCTCGGGGGCGCCAACCGCGACGCCGTGGCGAGGAAGATATCGGACCACTTCCTCCGGGAAGGCCGCGAATACCTGGAGCTTGCGGACGAGAAGGGCAAGGGCGAGACCGAGCTTCCCTCCGCGCTGGCCGCGTTTAAACAGGCGCTTCAGTACAACTGGACAAGCCAGGCGGCGGCGGACCTCATCAAGGACACCAACAAGCGGATCGCGGAGCGCAACGAGCGCCGCGAAATGACGGTCAGCATTATCGCCAAGGCGGATCAGATCCGCGAGGAATCGGACAACCTGGTGACGGCGGGCAACTTCGGCAACGCCATTCCGAATTACCGCAAGGCCGCGGAAATCCTGAACGCGGTCGATGATGAGTTCACGGACCAGAATGAAATCGCACAACAGCGTAAGCAGGCGATAAACAAGAGCATCAGTACGGCCATCTCCAACGTGCAGTCTCTCGCGAGCGACGCGATTGAAGAGGGCGAGCGCCTGGAGGAACAGCACAAGTACGACGAGGCGGAAAAGGCCTATGCCCGCGTGGCGTCGCTGGTGTCCGTCATTCCGGACGACCACACGAACACCACGACTCAGGACAAGCGCGACATCATCGCGCTGGCCGAGAAGAAGCTGGCCGAAGTGAAGACCAACAAGCAGCGCTGGGAAGCCTCGCAGCAGAACCAGCCCGGCGGCGCTCCCGCCGCGGGCGGTCTTGGCGCACCGGCGGCGGGCGCCCCGGCCCCGGCCCTGGGCGGCGGCGGCGGAGGTCGCGCCCGCGGTCGCGACTGATCACCGCGGAAAGATTGTAATAACGCCCCCGGCGGATTCGGTATCCGCCGGGGGCGTTTTTCTCGCGCCGTCCCAATGCTGCCGGCGACGTTGTGCTGGCCGCGCCGCCCTACTTCCCGGCCATATAACTGGTGATCAGGCAGCGGTACGATGGCAGGTGATTCGAGAAGAGCGCACCGAGGCCCTCGACGTCATTGCGCCAGTCCCGGTGCAGCTCGCACGCCGCGCCGAACCAGGTCAACAGTTGCGCGCCGGCGGATTCCATGCGCGACCAGGCGGCGTCCCGCGTGGTCTTGTTAAAGGTGCCGGAGGCATCGGTAACGATGAACACGTCGTAACCCTCCTCCAGGGCCGACAGTGCGGGAAAGGCAACGCAAACTTCGGTGACGATGCCGGCGATCAGCAGTTGCTTTTTCCCGGTCGCTTTCACGGCATCGACAAAATCCGGGTTGTCCCAGGCGTTAATCTGGCCCGGACGGGCGATATACGGGGCATTGGGAAACATCTGCTTCAATTCGGGAACCAACGGGCCGTTGGGACCATCCTCGAAGCTTGTCGTCAGAATCGTCGGCAGCTGGAAATAGGCCGCACTGTCGGCCAGGGCCAGCACGTTGTTCTTGAAGTCGTCCGGCGAGAAATCGTGAACGAGGTTGGTCAATCCGGATTGGTGATCGACCAGCAGGACGGCGACATCGTCCTTGTCAAGGCGGCGGTAGGTGTACTTGCTCATAGGGTGTTCCTTTCTTGAGTCTGCCTGCCCAAAACGTTGATATACGCACCCTATGTCAGGTACATACACTATGTCAATAACGTACATTTTTGTACTAAAGTATCCTGGAGGATAGTAGGAGGCTTCCATGACGGCGCCAAGTCGAAAGTCCGTGGGCTGCCCCGTCGAAACGACGCTGGCAATCGTCGGTGGGCGTTGGAAAGTCCTGGTGTTGCATCACTTGCTACAGGGAACCAGGCGCTTCGCCGAATTGCACCGCCAACTTGCCGGGATTTCACACAGGACGCTGACCAAGCAGCTGCGCGAGTTGGAATCCGCGGGCATAATTCACCGGGAGGTTTACCCGGTGGTTCCGCCGAAAGTGGAGTATTCTCTCACGGCGCTGGGCCGATCGCTGGAGCCGGTGCTTATGGCGATGCACCGCTGGGGCGAGGACTATGAGCGGCGGCGGGATCCGTGAAAGGGGGCCGTGCTGTGCGCTGTTGGCGACTATTGATACCGCCGCGGCGCTGGCCGCCGGCTGGCGCTCCGGCGCTACGCGGCGGTGCGTTGGAGGATTTCGAGGATTCGCTGTTCGCGGGTGACGAGGAGATCGCCGGCGTGGCGGAGTGCGGCGGGGTAGGCGGCGAGCGCCATGGCGACAAAGAGGGCGGAGAGCAAGACGCCGGCGGGCGCGTTTTCCAGGCCCCACCGCGCGGCGATGGCGTCGGCGGCGAAACAGAGCCCGGAGGGAAGCAGGAGCAGGCCAATAACCAATGGCATGACGATGGTCATAAGGAGCGAGCGGGACTTCTGCCCCTGCATCATGTTTCGCCCCATGGCGAAGGGGGCATAGATGGACAGGAAGGAGCCGGCCAGCGCGAAGAGGGTGAAGAGGAGCACGATCTGCAGGAGCGCGGTGGCGGCGGTGGCGGGCGGCAGGCCAAAGTACCAGCTGCCGCCGAGGGCGAAGATCAGGCCCAGGCCGCCGGCCAGCGGGAGCAGGGCGATGTGGTAGGCGAGGAGGACGCGGTGGCGCGGGATCGGCAATAGCATGATGGTGCGGAAGCCGCGCGTGTCCGCGCCGAACAGATTGAAGAAGAAGCTGCTGAAGAGGAAGAACGGCCACATCACGACGAGGATGGGCATGCCCAGATCGCGCCCGGACATGGCGGACTGGCTTTTCAGCGCGGCCAGCAGAATAATGATGCCGAAGGGGGCCAGCATCATCGCGCGCATGTGCGGGTGGCGCACGAAATTCAGAAAGGCGGCGATAGCGAGCGCGGCGGTGTCCTCGGCGAGGCCGGGGATCCTGCGCGCGGTCATCGGGAGCTTCCGTCCGGCGGTGGAGGGTGCCCCCTGGTGCTGGCCCGCGCCAAAGCAGTAGCGGAGGGTGGTCCGGTAGGCGCGGTGGTAGCCCAGCAGGGCGAGGGCGGCCAGACCGGCAATGGGCGCGGCGCTTGCGGTCTGGGAATGGCCCATTCCGGCCAGCGCGATTGCTATCCAGCCGGTCGGGAGCAGTTGCGAGGCCCGCGCCACCCGCGCCTGTTGCTCCGGCGCCCCGAGCCATTGGAGCAGGGCTTCCGCGGAGCGCCCGCCAATCATGCTCTGGCTCAGCAGGAGGGGCATAAACCCGGTCACCATGAAGAGCACGGGCAGAACGCTCAGCAGGACGCGGCGCCGGCGCTTGTCGGCCATCCAGACGGCCATCTGGCCGCGGAGGCAGTAGCCCCAGGCCGACACGGCGAGAAAGAAGACGGTTGCGGCGAGGTATCCGGCCAGGTAGCCGCCGCCCCGCGCCGATCCGATGCCCGTGACCAGGCCGGCGGCGGCGGCGACGTAGAAGAGGGACGGGAACGTGAAGAGGGACACCACGAAATTGAGGAGATTGATGGCGGCCAGGGGAACGGGGAAGTGGAGCATTTTTCGAATGTCGATGACGTCGGAGCGCTGCATTTCGAAGGCGAAACTCCAGAACCATACGAGCACGTAGAGGAGGGCGAGCAGGTGGAGAAGGAGCAGTTGCATGGCGTGCGGCTGCCGGGGCAGCCAGGCCGCGCCGGCGAGGTAGAAGAAGGCGCCGAGCACCCCGGAGAAGAGCGCGGCCCCAGCCACCACGGCGCCGATGAGGAAGACGGCGACGAGCTTGCCACGCGTCATGGTGTTGCGCGCGAGGTGAAATTGCAGCAGGAGCAGCGCGAGCAGGTACCGCATCAGGGTGCCGTTCTGGCGAGCCAGGAGAGGCCCTGGGGCGTCTCCTCGCGGCCGACGATGCGCACGAAGCGTGTTTCCAGGGATTCGCCGGCGGCGACGTCGGCGAGCGCGCCCTGGGCGATGAGGCGGCCCTCGTGGATGATGCCGACGTGGGTGCAGAGCTGCTCGACGATGGCCAGGATATGCGAGGTGAGGAAGATGGTCCGGCCGCGGGCGGTCATCTGAAGCAGGACGTCCTTTATCGTGCGGGATGCGACGGCGTCGATGCCTTCGAAGGGTTCGTCAAGGAAGAGCAGGTCGGGATCGTGGATGAGCGCCGCGGCGAGCGCGATCTTCTTCTTCATGCCGTGAGAGAATTCGAGAATAAGGGTCCGGTTGGCGTCCGCCAGGCCCAGGAGGGCGAGCAGCTCTTCCGCACGCGCGATCGCGACGGCGCGCGGCAACTTATACATGCGCCCGACGAAGGCCAGGTACTCGCGGGCGGTGAGGTTTTCGAAGACGCAGAGGTCTTCTGGGACGACGCCGATGCGGCGTTTGATCTGGAGCGGGTGGCGCCGAAGGGAGTGGCCGAGGATGCGGGCGTCGCCGGATGTGGGCGCAACGATGCCGGTGAGCATTTTGATGGTGGTGGACTTGCCGGCGCCGTTGGGGCCGAGAAAGCCGTAGAAACAGCCGCGCCGGACCTGTAGATCGAGATCCGCGACGGCCACGGTGTCGCCGTAGGTCTTTTGCAGCTTGAAAGTTTCGATGCACTGATCCATGAAGGTTCCCGCCGCATGATTTTGCAGTCGTTGCTCTGGGGAAAGGGTAGCATTCCGAGGGCGTGGGGATACAGGGGCGGTGGATTTTTTGGGGGGTGGCCGGAGGACAGTTGACAGTTGACAGTTGACAGTTGACAGTTGACAGTTGACAGGGGACTGGGGACTGGGGACTGGGGGCAGCAGGGACGGCAGGGACGGCAGGGACGGCAGGGACGGCAGGGACGGCAGGGACGGCAGGGACGGCAGGGACGGCTGGAACGGCTGGGACGGCTGGGACGGCTGGGACGGCTGGGACGGCTGGGACGGCTGGGACGGCTGGGATGGCTGGGACGGCTGGGACGGCTGGGACGGCTGGGACGGCTGGGGCGCTGGGGCGCTGGGGCTGCTGGGGGCGCTGGGGGCGCTGGGGGCGCTGGGGGCGCTGGGGGCGCTGGGGGCGCTGGGGGCGGCATGGAGGGCGGGGAGTGGGCGGTTGGTGGTCTTGTTTTGTGGGGTCTGGTTCGGCAATTGGGATTTCGCTGTGTTATCCTAGGTCCGGCGCGTATCGGGGGTGGTGGATCCTGTTTCGGTGCGCGCCCTGGTACTCATTGCAACCCACGCGGGAGAAGACTAGACCATGTTTGCCGATAGACAACAACACGTCGCTGCCGGTGCGCGCGCGTCCATGAACGTGGCGATCATCGGGTGCAGCGGGATGGGACGCATCCACGCGCAGATGGCTGCGAACTGCGGACTGAACATTGCGATCTGCGCGGATAAATCGAAGAAGGCCGCTTCGGAACTGGCGGCGAAGTATGGCGCGAAGGCGATGACGGATGGCCTGAAGGCAGCGTCGGCGGCGGGCATTGACTGCGTGCTGATCGCGACGCCGACGCCGTCGCACCTGATGTTTTTGGAGGCGGCGGCGCAGGCGGGGAAACACATCTTCTGCGAGAAGCCGCTTTGCCGTACGGTGGCGGATTGCAAGAAGGCGATCGCGGCGGCGAAGAAGGGGAAGGTGAAGCTGTTTGTGGGGCATGTGGTGCGGTATTTTCACGAATTCGAGGGGATGAAGGCGCAGATCGAGGCGGGGAAGGTGGGCGAGCCGGGGTATGTGAAGATCTCCCGGGGCGGCATTTTTCCGGGCGGCCCGGGCAGCTGGTTTGCGGATTACGCGGCGAGCGGCGGCGTGACGTTTGACTGCGCGATCCACGACATGGACTGGGTGCGCTATGTGTTTGGCGAGCCGGAGCGGATTTTCTGCCAGGCGCTGCTGAAGACGAAGCCGCTGCTGGCCGACTATTCGCAGAGCAATATCCGGCTGAAGAACGGGATGATCGCGACGATCCTGGGGACGTGGGCGCACCCGAGCGGGTTCCGTGTAAAGGCGGAGATCTGCGGGGATGGCGGGATGATCCAGTACGACAGTAACGAGGCGCCGCTGTCGAGCCTGTTCCGCGACACGGGAGACGGGCCGAGCATGATCGTGCCGGGCAGCCCGGTGGCGGAGAGCCCGTACCAGCGGGAGTGGGAAGACTTCATCGCGTGGGTGCAGGATGGCCGCGCACCGCGCGTGACGCCGGAGGACGCGCTGATAGCGGTGAAGATGGCGGAGTCGGCGCTGAAGTCCGCGGCGACGGGCCAGGCGGTCAAGCTTTAGTCAGGCGGTGGCGTTCCGTTTCTTGAATTGCACGAACAATGGATATCGTGGCGAGATGCGCCACGCAGGGAAGGCCCAATATCATGGCTAAGATTGGAATCATGAGTTTTGCCCACATGCACGCGCAGAGCTATGCGGCATGTCTGAACGCGCTGCCGCAGGCGGAGCTGGCGGGCATCTGGGACGATGACGCGAAGCGCGGCAAGGAAATGGCGAAGGCGTATGGAACACGTTTTACGCCGAACCTGGACGCGTTCCTCGCTGGCGATATGGACGGTGTCATCATTTGCTCGGAGAACGCCAAGCACCGGGCGATGGTGGAGGCGGCGGCGAAGGCGGGCAAGTGGATTCTCTGCGAGAAGCCGCTGGCTACGACGGTGGCGGACGCGAAGGCGATGATCGCGGCGTGCAAGAAGGCCGGGGTGGGCCTGGGCACGGCGTTTCCGTGCCGCTTCGCGCCGACGCTGATCGAGGCGCGCAATCAGGTGCGGTCCGGGGCCTTCGGGGAGATTCTGGCGATCGCGGCGACGAACCACGGGCAGTGTCCTTTTGGCTGGTTTGTGGATGAGAAACTGGCGGGCGGGGGCGCGACGATGGACCATACGGTGCACGTGGCGGACTACCTTCGCTGGATGCTGGGCCGGGAGTTCACGAAGGTGTATTGCGAGAAGGGGAACCTGCTGCACAAGAAGGACTTCAAGACGGACGACCTGGGCATGCTCAATCTGGAGATGGAGGGGGGGATCCAGGTATCGCATATTGCGAGCTGGAGCCGTGCGAAGAGCTTCCCCACGTGGGGCGACGTGACCCTGGAGATCATCGGCACGAAGGGTGTGTTGAATGTCGACGCGTTCAATCAGAAGGTCAACGTGTATAACGACAGCACGATGCGGACGGAGTGGGCGCCTTACGGGGACAACCCGGATCTGGGTCTGGTGGGCGATTTCGTGAACGCGGTGGACGAGCGGATCGCGCCGAGTGTGACGGGAGAAGACGGCCTGCGCGCGACGGAGGTGACGGTGGCGGCGTACAAGTCGGCGAAATCGGGCAAGATGGAGCGGATCTGAGGCGTAGTCCTTCTCAGGCGGGCTGTCGATTTAACTGGTTCGGACACCTCAAAACCTACAAGTTTGTGCTGCTGTCCTACAGCGTCATTCCCGCGGAGGCGGGAATCCAGTGGAATTCGGAGGTTTGCGTGATCGCGTTGCTGGATCCCCGTGTTCGGGGCTGTCGATTTAACGTGTGCGGTGAGCGCATTTCCTACAATTTTGTGCTAACGCCCTATGGCGTCATTCCCGCGAAGGCGGGAATCCAGTGGAATTCGGAGGTTTGTGCGTTCGCGTCGCTGGATCCCCGCGTTCGCGGGGATGACGGATCTGCTCATTCCTTCTATAGTGTAGGGCAAGTTAAGTAGACCGACAGCCGCGTTCGCGGGGATGACGGATCTTCTCATTCCTTCCATAGTGTAGGGTGAGATAAGTAAATCGACAGCCCCTCAGGCGGGAATGCCCGAGTCACTTAGTTCAGCCGGCCCCGGCGGCGTTTGGATGCCGCCGGGGCCGCTGTGTTATTCAGGAGGAGGCGCGGGCGCGATCAGTAGATCAGTTCCGCCCAGCGCCCGTCTTGCTTGAGGCCTTCCTGGACGGTCTGCCAGGCCGCTTCGGAGTCGGCGACGCGGGTCATGGTCCTGTTGAAGGCGTCCAGCGCGTTTTCGAGGCCGGCGACGTAGACGTAGGTGTTGGGTTCCTGGAGCATGTTCCAGACCTCTTCCCCGTTGTCGTTCATGTGGGCCTCCCAGGTGACGGGGGCCTGGACGTGGGGCCGGGGGCTGACGGCCTCGAAGGCCTTGAAGCTCTCTTCGTCGTAGTAGAGGTCGAAGTCGTTGACGAGGTCGTTCATGTAGAGGAGTTCGAGGCCGTGGTTGGCGCCGTAGAAGAGGCGGACCTTGCCTTTCCAGTACTCCTTCTCGTGGAAGATGCGCTTGACGAAGGCGCGGAAGGGCGCGATGCCGGTGCCGACGCCGACCATGAGGAGGTTCGCGTCGCGCGATTCGGGCATGGTGAAGTGGTTTCCGTAGGGGCCGGTGATGGTGACCTCGTCGCCCTCGCGGCGGTTGCACAGGAAGTTAGAGGCGATGCCCGGGTATTCTTCGCCGTTGACCTCGTCGATGTAGAAGCAGCGGCGGACGCAAATGGCGATGTCCGAGCCGTGGCCGTCCTCGCCGAGGCGCGAGCTGGCGATGGAGTACAGGCGCAGGTGGTGCGGGTTCCCGAACTGGTGCTGTCCGGAGATGAGCACGCCGATGCTTTGCCCTTCAACGAAGGAAAGGCCGCCGCTGGGGATGTGCAGGGTGATATGGCGCACTTCCACCGGGAAATCCTCGGGGGTAATCCGGTGGGAGTGCTTTACCACCGCGGTGTGCGGGTGGCTGATGTCGTAGTACGAGAGTTTCATGGCCGGTCCTCCTGATTCGCGCATATCGGTCGCGCCGGTTTGGCTGTAAGGCAGGCCCCCGCGGAGGGGCAGAATTGGCACCCGTGGCTACCGCCATCCGGGGCGCCGTCCGCGTGTTCGTGCGCCGCAACGCCGGACCAGTGGAGCACGGCCATAACGGCGGCCACGGCGAGGCATGCGGCGAGTGTCTTGAGAATAATCATGGTCAGCTCCCGAGTCCGGCGAAGCCCATGAAGGCGAGCGAGAGAATGCCCGCGACCATGAGGGTGAGGCCGGCTCCCCGGGCGATACCGGGAACGTCGTGGAGAGAAAGCTGTTCGCGCAGGCCGGACATGATCACCAGGGCGAGGGTGAACCCGCTGCCGGCTCCGAGGGCATACGCGACGCACTGGAGGAAGTTATATCCCTTGAAGGTCTGGAAGAGTGCGAGGCCGAGGATGGCGCAGTTGGTGGTGATCAGCGGCAGGAAGATGCCGAGGGCGCGGAAGAGGCCGGGACTGTATTTCTTGAGCACCATTTCGACGAGCTGCACGGAGGAGGCGATGACCGCGATGTAGCAGATGAGGCGGAGGAACTCCATGCCGAGCGCGACGAGGAGGCTGTTGATGAAATAGGCGCAGGCCGAGCTCACGAGCATGACGAACATGACGGCGAGGCCCATTCGGCTGGCGGTCTCGAACTTGCTGGAGACGCCCAGGAAGGGACAGATCCCCAGGAAGGCGCTGAGCACGAAGTTGTTGATGATGCAGGCATTCAGGAAGATGAAGCCCAGGGAATCATCCGACATGGCCCGACTCCTTTCCAGCGTTGCGGGCGGCGGCGCGATCCTTCAGCCAGGCGAACAGCAGCAGCCATGCGCCGAGCACGAAGAAGCCGCCCGGTGGCAGAATCATAACGGCCCATGGCTCGAATTTTGGGCCGAAGAGGTCGATGCCGAGGAGTGAACCGTTTCCGAGGAGCTCGCGCACGGCTCCGAGGCACAGCAGCGCGAAGGTGAATCCGACGCCCATGCCGAGGGCGTCCAGGATGGCCTTGATGGGGGTGTTTTTGGACGCGAAGGCCTCCTGGCGGCCCAGGATCATGCAGTTGACGACAATGAGCTGGATAAATGCGCCGAGCGCGAGGTAGATCTCGAGGCTGACCGCCTGAATCGCGTAATCGACGACGGTGACGAAGGTGGCGATGATCACGATGTAGGTGGCGATGCGGACCTGCTTCGGAATGGCCTTGCGGAGCAGCGAGATAAGCGTGCTGGACATCAGGAGCACGAAGGTTGTCGCCAACCCCATCGCGAGGGCGTTAACGACGGAGTTGGTGACGGCGAGCACGGGGCACATGCCCAGCAGCATGACGAAGACCGGGTTTTCGCGCCAGACGCCCTTGACGAAGATGTCCATGGAATTGTTTTCGCTCATGCCGGGGCCTTTCGCAGTTCATCGATGTGGGGGCGGAGGCGGGGCAGATCGCGGCGCAGGCCCAGATCGAGCATGTTGGCGATGGCGACGGAGCTGATGGTCGCGCCCGCGATTCCGTCGATTTCCCACGGGTCCTCCTTCTGGCCGCTCTTCACCGCCACGATGGTGTTGTGAAGGAGGTTGGTGGCGGGATCGGCGGCGGCGTCGAGCGCCTCGAAGTTGGCGAGGAAGGCGGGGTCCTTACCGATCTTGTCGCCCAGCCCGGGTGTTTCCTTGCTTTCGAGGACGGTAATGCCGGTGACGATCTGGCGGTCGGGGTCGTAGCCATAGAGAATGCGAATGACGTCCTGGTATCCCTGGGCGGAGGTTTCCAGCGCGACGCCCTTGAGGGCTCCCGACTCGTCGTAGACGGCGTAGAAGCGATCGCCGAACGCGGCGGCGGCGGGGTTGGGCTCGATACCGTTGCCGGTGTAGCCGTAGACCTGCTTGCTGGCTCCGCCGGGGACGACGGTGAAGATGGCGCGCTCGATCATGGCTTCGCGGTTGGCGTCGATGAACGGCAGCGTGAACTGGAAGACGCCCACGATGAGCAGGCCGGAGAGCGCGGCCACGCCCGAAAGTACGGCCACCATCTTTCGCGGGTTGCCGGCGGGTGAGCCGGCGGCGGGGAGCGCCTGTTGAACCATCTCAGCCATGCTTTTCCTTTCGCTCGCCAAAGATGCGCGGCTGGGTCCACTGGTCGATGAGGGGGGTCGTGGCGTTGCCGAGCAGGATGGCGTACATCACGCCCTCGGGGAGGCCGCCCTCGACGCGGATCACGATGGTGATGGATCCGATGAGGGCGCCGTAGATCCAGACCCCCAGGGGCGTCACCGGAGAGCCGACCATGTCGGTGGCCATGAAGATCGCGCCGAGCATCAGCCCGCCGGAGAAGAGCATGAAGACGGGGCTCGGGTTGGCGGCGGAATCGGCCAGGTAGAAAATGCCGCTGACGAGAAAGGCGGATCCCAGCATGGCGGCGGGGATGCGCCAGTCCATGATGCCGCGCGCGATGAGGTAGGCGCCGGCGGCGAGCAGGAGTATGGAGCAGGTTTCGCCCGCGGAGCCGGCGGTCATGCCGAGGGCGAGCTGGCCGATATCGGTCTGGACGTGCTCGAATTTCTGGATGGCCAGGGGCGTTGCGCCGCTGAAGCCGTCGGCGGCGCCGGCGAGCCACTCCCCGATGGCGGGGGGCTTGCAGAAGGGCAGCGCGAGCGACGACGGCACGAATTCGGTGAAGCGCCCGGGCGCGAAGGAGGGGGTCCAGGTGGTAATGGCGACGGGGAACGAGGCCTGGAGGAATGCGCGCCCGATGAGCGCGGGATTGAAGACATTGAACCCGATCCCGCCGAAGAGGGCCTTGCCCAGGGCGATGCTGACGAAGGCGCCCAGCGCGCCCATCCAGAGCGGGAAGCCCGGGGGCAGGGTCAGCGCGAGGAGGACGCCGGTGATGGCGGCGCTTCCATCGGAGATGGTTGCGGGGCGCTGCGCCAGGCGCGCGAAGAGGGCCTCCGTGGCCAGGCAGGTGGCCGTGCAGACGGCGAGCAGGGCCAGTGCGCTGAGCCCGAACTGCCAGACGCTGAAGGCGCATACGGGCGCGAGCGCGTAGAGCACGTGATACATGATCCGGTCAACGCTGATGGCCTTGTGGAGGTGGGGCGAGGCCTGAAGTTCGAGCAGGTGGGCATTGGTGCTCATGTGGCCGCCTTTCGTTCGCGCACGATCTGCTTGCTCACGCGGAACTGCTGCACGAGCGGGATGTTCGCCGGGCAGACATAGGTGCAGCAGCCGCACTCGAAGCAGTCCATGAGGTGAAAATCCGCCGCCATGCGATCGTATTCCCGAACGCGCGCCAGCTGCCCGAGAAAGCAGGGGTTGAGGTGGATCGGGCAGGCCCGCACGCAGGCCCCGCACTTGATGCAGGGGCGCGCGGCGGCAACGGCGTCCTCCTCCTCCCGTGGGAGGACGAGAATGCCGGAGACGCCCTTGGTGACCGGCGTGTCCCACGACACAATGGCCGAGCCCATCATGGGACCGCCGAAGATCACCCGGGCTTTTCCGTACTTCAGGCCGACGCAATCGAGAATGTGGCGAATCGGGGTTCCCAATGCGACGAGATAGTTGCCTGGTTTCTCGATGCCTTCGCCTGTCACGGTTATGATGCGTTCAATGAGGCCCTGCCTCGCGGGGACAAGTTCGCCAATCTGGGCGAGCGTCGCCACGTTGAAGACCGCGGCCCCGACATCGGCGGGCAGCCCGCCGGCCGGCACTTCGCGGTTGAGGAGGGATTTGATGAGCATTTTTTCGGCGCCCTGGGGATACTTGGTCTCCACGACGCACACTTCCACGCGGTCCTCGGGCTTGATGTGCTCGGCGAGGGCGCGCGCGGCGTCGGGCTTGTTCGCTTCGATGCCGATAATGGCGCGTTCGGCCGCGAGGGCCTTGCGGATGACCGCCAGGCCATAGAGCACGGCCTCGGGCTGCTCCACCATGAGGCGGTGGTCGGTGGTGAGGTAAGGCTCGCACTCGCAGCCGTTGACGATAATCGTGTCGACGGATTTGCCTTCGGGCAGTTTGAGTTTGACGTGCGTCGGGAAGGCGGCCCCGCCCAGGCCCACCACGCCGGCGTCCTGAACGGCGGCGACGAGGTCGTCGGGCGTCATCTGGTCGATGTCGCGTGGCGCGCCATAGAGTACGGACTGGTCGGAGCTGGGGTAGACGTCTATCACGATGGACGGCACGAGCTGGCCGCGCGGGGTCGGGATGCCCTGAATAGCGCGCACGCGTCCGGTGACGGGGGCGTGCATGGGCACGGATACGAAGCCCGCGGCCTTTGCGATGGGCTCACCGCGCACGACCTCCTGGCCGGGCTGCACCAAGGCTTCGGCGGGCGCGCCGGTGTGTTGCGAGAGCGGCACGTAGACGACGCCGGGGAAGGGGAGGCGCACGATGGGCTTGTCGGCGGTTAGCTGTTTGTGTTCGGGCGGATGCAGGCCGTGCGAGAAGGTCTTACGCCAACCGTTTAGGAGCGTCAGCATGGCGCACCTCCGGCGGGGACTGGCTCCCGAGCCGCAATACGCGGGGCCGCGCACGCGCTGGTAGAGCCGTGGCGCGAGGGTGCCTGTACCCCAAGAGCCAACGCCTTTTGGGGTACAGCCTCGGGCCGGTTCGGGACCATTGTTCCAGTGTTACGGTTGCTTGCCGGCCCGATGCAGTCCCCGCCGCGCTTGCTTTCCGGCCCGATGGAGTCCCCGCGGTGTTCATGATCCGCGGTATGTGCAACGAGAGCGCTCAATTGAACTTCTCCGCGCGCTTTACGAGTTTGTCGAGGCCGGGTTCGCCTGGGTTGGCCGGGGTTCCGGGGTGGATGACCTGGGCGGTGCATTTCTCGGCCGCCCGGACGATGTCCTTGAAGGGGCCGCCCTTCGGATCCTTGATGTAGGCCTTCTTGCTCTCGTTGTAGGCGAAGATCTTGGGGTTGATGTTGATGCATTCGTCGCAGGCGGTGCACTCGGCCGTGTCAATGTAGGCCGCGGTGAAGCCGCCGGCGGCGCTCCCATTCCCGGACGCCGCTTGCGCGGCGCCCGGGTCGCCTGTGGGGGCCGCGGTGGCATGCATGACAGCCGCCGTAACGCTTCCCCCATCACCACCGGCGAGTTGCAGCAGCTGGGCTGCAAGATTGTGGGCCATTTCGGTGCGGACGGTCGCGGCGATGGCTTCGCGGTCTGGCGCGGCCGGGGCCAGCGCGATGGCCTTTAGCATGGTCCAGAAGTGCTTGCGGTCTTCCGTGGCCTTGACGATGGGTTCGGCGGGGATGACGCGCATCAGCTCGTTCTTTTTGCCGACCATCCAGATGTAGGGGAAGAGCCCTTCGCGGTCTTCCGGCGCGAGTTCGACGAACTCGGCGAGCGGGACCATGTTTTCGTTCCAGGTGTCGCGGGGGGCCTTGCGGAACTGCTTCCGGAAGCGGCCCTCGGTCACCGCGAAGTCGGCGAAGGTGAGCGGGACCTCCAGCGCGGCGGGTTCGCCTTCCTCGTTCGTATAGTGGATGGTGTAGCTGGGCCAGTCGGCTTCGAGGGCGGGGTTGCCTTCGAGGTCGAAGCACTCCTGCGGGGCGACGCCGAGATCCGGGTTGTACCGGAAGAGCGGGTAGGCGCGGGATTCGACCGCGAGCTTGCTCTGGAGCTCGGCCACGTCGTCGCCGATGCCGTGTTCGGGCATGCAGGGGCTGTAGACGTTGAAGAGCGCGGGCCGGCGGGTGTTGAGCCCGTCGATGAAGCCTTCCAGCAGGTGTGTGACGTTGGAGATGCTGCCCTGGAGGCAGTAGGTGGTGCGGTGGGCCATGGCGATGAGGCCGATTTCCTTGCGGATTTCCTCTTTGCCTTGGAAGGCCTTGCCGTACTGGGCCATGTCGGAGATCTGGCCGGTGAAGCCGGAGGTGCAGGCCTGGCCGCCGGTGTTGGAGTAGACCTGGGTGTCGAGCACCATGACCTTGACCGGTTTCCCGGACATCATCAGGCGGGAGAGGTTCTGGAAGCCGATGTCGTACATGGCTCCGTCGCCGCCGACCGAAACCACGGGCGGGCAGAGCAGGAACTCCTCGTCGGTGAAGTTGCGCCAGTTGAAGTAGGTCAGCGTCTTCTCAAATTCGCGCCAGGGCATCTTGTCGGCCAGCGCCATTTCGGCGAGGCGGATGGCCTTGAAGCCATCGGCCATTTTGGCCATGTGCCCTTCGAAGATGCCCATGGCCATGCTGGGCGAATCCTGGAAGAGGTGGTTTGTCCAGGGGAAGGGGTAGGGGTTGAAGGGGAACGTCGAACCCCAAACCGAGGTGCAGCCGGTGGCGTTGATGATGCCCATGCTGGAACGGCCCTGGCGGGTGACGCCGGTGGTGTACTTCCAGTGAAGCTGCTTGAGCTGGGCCATGAGCCCGGTGACCCACTGGAGCCAGCCCGGATCGAGCGGCTCCTGGGCGTGTACGGCGTCGAGGCCTTCCGAGAGACGGCCGAGGGTGAGGTCGGTGTTCTTCGCGCTGTCGATGGCGTGCTGCACCGCCTGGGGGTTGCTCAGGTCGACGGTGCTGGCGAGCTTGAGGCGGACGTGCTGTTCGAGGTCCTTCATCAGGCCTTCGATGCGGGCCAGCTGCGCCTTTACGCGCGGCTGCATCAGGGCTTCGACAGTGGCCGTGAACAGGTGGAGGACGGTCTTCTCGCCGCAGCCGAGGCAGGCGCCGTCGCCGCCGGTCATGGTGAAGTAGGCCTTCTTGTCGAGGAGGAGCGTTTCGAGCGCGCCGATCTTCTCGTTGAGGTCGTCGATGCGGATGTATTCCTGGGAGGTTGTGGGCAGGGCGCGCCAGACGTCCCAGTCATCGCGTAGCTTCTGAAGGCTGCTGTCGGTCTGGGTGACGGGCCGGAGGGCGTCGTCTTCGCAGACCTTCACGCATTCCATGCAGCCCTTGCAGCCGTAGGGGTTGACGGTGATGGAGAGGAGGCCGCCGCTGCCCGGCTGCTGTTTTTCCTTCGTGGTGAAGTAGGGCTTGGTGATCGAGAACTGGAAATCGCCGAGTGCATCGGAGAACCAGACCAGCTCTTCCTCGAAGCGTTGGCGTTCGCCCTCGGGGACTGTCGCGACGGCGGCGACATCATCCATGACTTCGGCGAGCAGGGCGCGGACCGGGGCTGCTTCGCCTTCGGCGTTGAGGCGGCCGCGGAGCCGGTTCTCGACGACGCCGGCGGTCTTGCGGAGGTGCTTCGTGGCGCCGTGGGCCCTTTCCGCGCGCTGGATGGCCGTGTCGAACACTTCCTTGAGCGAGTGTACGAGGCCGGGAATGGCGCTGTCGGGGCAGACGGTGTAGCAGGAGCCGCAAGCGGTGCAGTTTTCCGGGATCCAGAGCGGGTGCTCGAATCGGATCTGGCTCATGTCGCGGAATACGCCGGTGCATGCGGGGACGACGCTGATGCCGATGAATGGGTCGACCAGGTTGTCGTTGCCTTTGCCGGTCATGTAGAACTCGCCGGTTTCCTCCCAGAAGCGGTGGACATCGCTGAACTTGTCGTCGCCGCGGGGTACGTCGCGCATCATGACCGGGAGCACCGGATCGCGGCGCAGCGCGACTTCGGAAGCCTCCGATATGGTCTTTTCGGTGATTTCACGAACTTCGTCGAAGCCGCGTGTCACCACGCGAATGTTGTCTTCCACGACCCGCGCGCCCTTGGCGCCGAACTTGTACTGTAGCTGTTTCTTGATGGCGTCGAAGAGGGATTCCTCGTTGAGGCCCTGCTTCTCCATGACCGGCGAAGCCTTGAAGAAGGCTCCCTGGAAGGCGTTGCCCTGCATGCGGAACTGGAGTTCCGGGTCGGCCGCTTCTTCGCGAGCGATTTTGAACGCGTCAAGGTAGAACACCCGGTACTTGTGGTCCACGATGATCTTCTGATAGGTCTTGGGAATGCTCTTCCAGACGGCCTCGGGCGTGGGCAGGTCGGACTGGATGATGAAGACGCCGCCGTCTTTCAGGCCGGCCACGGCGTTGCTGTGGTTGAAGACGTTCGGGTCCGGTGAAAGGACGACGTCGACGTAGAAGTACTCGCAGTTCATCCGGATGGGTTCCGGAGCTGCGGAAAGGTAATAGGTGGTGGGCTGGCCCTTCTTTTCCGAGCCGTACTTCGGGTTGGCCTTGATATGGTACCCGAGCAGGTCGAAGAGGGTCATGGCCAGGTTCTTGCCGGTCGTGATGGCGCCCCAGCCGCCCACAGAGTGGAACCGGACGGTGATGGCGTTCTTCGGCATGAGGTTGGGATTCTCGCTGCCGCGAATGGCCAGATCCTTGATGTTGGGGTAGGCCGCCTGGATGGCCTGCTGCTGAATTTCCTGTTTGGGCGTGTAGGCCTTGTCGTGGAGGAAATCGACGGAGAGGTAGAAGAAGCGTTTCTTCCCGCCGTCGGGGAGCATGTTCTCGATGGCGGCGATGAGGCCCTCGGGCTGGAGGTCGCGGCTGCCGAGGCCGAAGGAGCCGGAGTAGAGCGGCGGGGCGTCGCTGAGGCTCTTGTAGGTTGCGGCGCCGGGGTGGGGGAGCGGGCCCTTGCCGGCGAGGCCGTTTTCCAGGGCCTTGCTCACGGCGGAGCGCACTTCCTTCATGAGGGGCAGATCGGAGGCGAGCGGCTGATCGACGCGCTCAAGGACCACGACGCCCTTGCGGCCGCGAAGCAGCTCGCTGATGCGGTCGGTCGGAAAGGGGCGGAACATGATGAGGTTTACGACGCCGACTTTGATTTTCCGGGTTTCGCGGATGTAGTCCACCACGGCCTCAGCCGAGCTGACGACGCTGCCCTGGCCGAGGATGATGTAGTCGGCGTCCTCGCAGCGGTAGGTGTTGACCCGGGCGTAGGGGCGTCCGGTGAGGGCGGAGAACTCCGCAAAGCATTGGTCGGCGAGTTCCTGGATGTGGTCGAAGAAGAAGGGGCGCTGCGCGGCGACGCTTTGCATGTAGGCGTCCTGGTTCTGGACGGTGCCGGCCTGCATCGGGTTGTCGACGGTCCAGAGTTCGGGGATGCGGCGGCGGGTCTCGCCGTACATGAGGCGCTGCGCGGGGGTCGGCGAGGGGATGATGTCCTCGGGCTTGCCCAGGTATTCGGCGATGAGGTCGCGCTCGGGAAGCATAATCGATTCGATGAGGTGGGTGGTGAGGAAGCCGTCCTGTGCGACGATGCCCGGGGTGAGCGAGAGTTCGGCGATCTTGTGGGCGATAATGTTCAGGTCGCAGACTTCCTGCGCGCTCTTGCCGAAGACCTGGAAGAAGCCCGTGTCGTCGACCGCGTGGTAGTCGTCGTGTCCGGCGTGCACGTTGAGGCTGGACTTGGTCATGGCGCGGCAGCCCATGTTGAGCACGTAGGTGAGGCGCTTGCCGACGGCGGCGTACAGCGACTCGTGCATGTAGGCGATGCCCTGGCCGGAGGAGAAGTTGGTGGCGCGCAGGCCGGTCATGCTGAGGCCCGCGGTAACGGCGGCCGCGGCGTGTTCGCCTTCGGGCTCGATGAAGATGAGCGGGCGGTTCGAAATATTGATATGCCCGTTGGCGGTTTCCTCCGCCCAGTACTCGCCCATTTGGGTGGACGGTGTAATGGGGTAGGCGCCGGCGGCGTCGCTGGACTCCCGCTCGCACATGATCACCGAACTGTTTCCGTCCATCGCCTGGCGAACGCCGGGGTACTTTGCAGAACTCGCAGAATTTTTCATGGCCGACACCTCGATCGCGTTTCTTTCGCGCCCTTAGGGTTGCTTCATCGTCATCACGGGCAGGGGCGACTTGCGGACCACCGGCCTGGCCGCCGCTCCCCGGGTAACGGTTCCGTTATCCGAAATCCAGACAATCGCGCCCGTCGGGCAGCGCTGGATGATTTCACTGGTGAGATCCCGGTTGCGGCCGTAGTCCACAACGGGGAGATTGTCGCGCATGACGACGGCGCCGGCGGGCGCGTCCGCGGCGCAGCGCCCGCAGGCGTTGCAGGCCACGGCGCACTCGGCGAGAGCGTCGTCGCCCTCCGCGAGGCTCTTGCACGCCACCCAGAGATGATTGGTGACGGGCTGTATTGAGAAGAGATCCTTCGGGCAGACCTCGACGCAGTCGTTACACGCGGTGCATTTCGCCTCATTCACCACCGGGAGGCCGTGTTCATTCATGCGAATAGCGCCGAAATCACAAACGGCCTCGCAGTCGCCCAGGCCGAGACAGCCCCAGGAACATCCCTTGCCGCCGCCGGCGATGAGGGCCGCGCCCCGGCAGGTTTGCTCGCTTCCATATACGGCGCGGTTCCAGGCGACGTTGGCGCCGCCGGCGCAGGCCAGGCGGGCCACGCGCTTCACCGCGGCGCCCGCGTCGGTGCCCAGGTAGTTGGCGACGGCCTTGATTCCCTCGGGGGGGCTTACGGTGCAGGCGGCGGGCATCGCTTTCCCGGCGACGACGGCTTCGGCGAAGGCGCGGCAGCCGGCTTGGCCGCAGGCGCCGCAATTGGCGCCGGGGAGCATTTCCTCGACGGCGTCAATGCGCGGGTCTTCTTCGACAAACAACTTCCGGTTGGCGGTGGCGAGCCCGATGGAGAGGAGGCCGCCAAGACCAGCCATGAAGAAGGTTGCTATCAGTACGTCCGCCATTACACCACCTCACATTTGCGCGATGCTGCCTTGCAATCGTCGCCTTTGTCCTGTGCAAGATGGGCGCCAACAATAAACGGGTCCAAATCCCCGCAAAAGCGCGAAATACAGAGCTCTCGGCCCCCAGCCAGCGCGCTATACTGTGCGAGAGACATGTGCAATTGAACACTGCTGCGCAGTGGACGAGGGGTCTCTGGCGCGGGCTGCCGCCCCGTTGCAATGGGGCCGCGATGATCGCCCATTTCCCTTTGCAGGACGTTCAAACTACAGTAATGTGCATGCAATATCGCCCGGCCCGAAGACGCACATCCGGGGGCGCGGGATCGAGCAGAGGGGATTTCCGAGGGGTTGTTGTATGAATTGCGCACTAGTGCACGCGCAGAAGTGCTCAGGTTTTCGCCCGCTGGTCGCCTGGGGCGAACTGGATTCGCACTCCCGCCGCCTCAGTGCTAGAATCGGGTGGTCATCGCGCTGCGGGAATGGTCCAGCCCGAAGCGGCACGGTTTATGCGAACAGTTCGGTTGCACACAGCAACCTGTACGCGCTTCCGGTCGGCGCCGTTGACCTGATGCGTGGATGCGCCACCGGCGAGAAGCACGATGTGTAGACGGGAGTATTCCATGGTAGATACGGATCTCATCAAACGGATCGTCCAGCAATATGGATCGGACCGGAGCCGCCTGATGGATATGGCGCGCGCGGTTCATGCGGCATTGGGGCACATCTCCGAGGAGGCGTCCGCCGCGCTTGCGGAGGCCCTGGGCGTACCGTTGGTGGAAGTGCGGGACATGGTCAGCTTCTACGCGTTCTTTTCCCGGGAAGCGCAGGCGCAGAATGTGGTCCGGCTGTGCCACGCGGCGGTGGAGCGGATGCAGGGCGCGGACGCGATTGCGGCGGCGCTGGAGTCGGCGGCGGGGACGCGGTTTGGAGCCAATGATCCCGGCGCGGACATCGCCCTGCGTTACACGAGCTGCATCGGCCTGAGCGATCAGGGCCCGAGCGCGCTGGTCAATGGGGTTCCGCTGACGAACCTGACCGCGGACGACATTCCGGGGATTGTGGCGGCCATCCGTTCCGGCGCGGACCTGAGCAAGCTCCCGCAGGCGAGCGTGGACAACGATGTGCGGGTGGCGGGCCCGGTAATCTTCGCGTCGACGGAGCGGGGCGCGGCGGTGCGGAAGGCGGTGACGATGACGCCGGACGAGGTTATCGACGAGATAAACACGTCGCGGCTGCGCGGGCGGGGCGGCGCGGGTTTCCCGACGGCGATGAAATGGCGCTTCTGCCGGGACGCCAAGGGGGAGGCGCACTACGTGGTGTGCAACGCGGACGAGGGTGAGCCGGGGACGTTCAAGGACCGGGTGATCCTGGCGCAGAACCCGAACCTGGTTTTCGGGGGGATGACGGTGGCGGCGTATGCGGTCGGGGCGCGGGAGGGCATCCTCTACCTGCGCGCGGAATACGAATACATGGTCCCGCACCTGGAGGGCGAACTGGCGAAGCGCCGGCACCTCGGGCTGCTCGGGACGAATATTTGCGGCCGCGAAGGCTTCGACTTTGATATCCGCATCCAGCTCGGGGCCGGGGCGTACATCTGCGGCGAGGAATCGGCGCTGATCGAGTCGCTCGAAGGGAAGCGCGGCGCGCCGCGCGCGCGCCCGCCGTTCCCGGTGCAGTGCGGCTACCTGGGCCAGCCGACGCTGGTGAACAACGTCGAGACCTTGTGCTGCGCGGCGCGGATCCTGGTGAATGGGGGCGCGTGGTTCGCGGGCATCGGCACGAAGGACTCCACCGGAACGAAGCTGTTGAGCGTCTCCGGCGACTGCGAGAAGCCGGGTGTGTACGAGCTGGACTACGGGATTACGGTGCGGCAGCTGCTGGAGATGGTGGGCGCGGAAAACGCGCAGGCCGTGCAGATGGGCGGCCCTTCGGGCCGTTGCCTGGCCCCGAAGGACTACGCGCGCACAATATCCTTCGACGATCTGCCCACGGGCGGTTCGGTGATGATCTTCGGGCCGGAGCGCGACATCATCGAAGTGATGCGGCAGTTCACCGCGTTCTTCGCGGAGGAATCCTGCGGGTGGTGCACCCCGTGCCGCGCGGGGACGACGCTGCTGGAGAAGGGGCTGGAGAAGATTCTGGAGGGCCGGGCGACGGATCGCGACCTTCGCGAGCTGGAGTCCCTGGGCCTCACCGTGAAGACGATGAGCCGGTGCGGTCTGGGACAGACGGCGGCCAACCCGGTGCTAACGACCCTGCGCAACTTCCCGGACCTGTACGCGGACCGCGTGCGGCCCGATAACGGCGGCGTGGGGATAGACCTCGAGAAGGCGGAGGCCGAATTCCACGCGATCGCGGGGCACGCGGCGGCCACAGGAGAGACGAACTGATGAGCGCGCAACACGATACTTCCGCCGAGACCTTTACCTTCACCTTGGACGGTGCAACGGTAACCGCGAAACCGGGCCAGACGATACTCGAGGCCGCCCAGGACGCGGGCATTTACATCCCGAAGCTGTGTCAGAAGGATGGCCTGAGCCCGGGCGGTCACTGCCGTATTTGCACGGTGATGGTGAACGGACGCCCGGCCAGCGCGTGCACGCTGCCGGCGACGCCGGATGTGGTGGTGGAGAACAATACGGACGATCTGAACACGATGCGGCGGCACGTGGTCGAGATGCTGTTCGTCGAAGGCAACCACGTGTGCCCCTCCTGCGAAGCGAGCGGCAACTGCGAGCTTCAGGCCCTGGGCTACCGCCTGGGCATGACGGCGCCACAGTATCCGTACCTCAGCCCGGTGCGCGAGTTGGACGCCACACACGACGACATCCTGATCGACCGCAACCGCTGCGTGCTCTGCGGGCGTTGCGCCCGGGCGTCGCGGGAGCTGGACGGCAAGTCGGTCTTCGGGTTCGAGGGCCGCGGCATCAACAAGCGCATCGCGGTGAACGCGAGCAACGGCCTGGCCGGCACGGACATCGAGTTGACGGACGAGGCGGTGGCGGCGTGCCCCGTCGGCTGCATCCTGGTCAAAGGCCGGAGCCACGTCGTCCCCATCGGGCAGCGCATGTACGATCATACCCCCATCGGCGCGGATGTTGAGTCCTGAACCCGGCGCGGGCCGAACTGCATAGGAGTATAAGAACCATGGCGAAACCGCGGATTGCAACGGGCCACTTCACCGGTTGTTTCGGGTGCCATATGTCGCTGCTGGACATCGACGAGCGGATCCTGGATCTGGTGGACATCGTGGATTTCGACAAGTCGCCAATCAACGACAAGAAGCGATTCGACCAGCCGGTGGATATTGGCATTGTCGAGGGCGGCATCAGCAACGACGAGAACCTGGAATTCCTGCTGGAGTTCCGGAAAAATTGCAAGATACTTATTGCGATGGGCGCGTGCGCGATCACGGGCGGGGTTCCGTCGATGCGCAACACTGTTCCCCTTCGCGAGTGCCTGGAGGAGGCCTATCTGAACGGGCCGACGGTGGAAGGCGGGATCATTCCGAACGACCCGGATATTCCCGTGTTGCTCGACAAGGTGTACCCGTGCCACGAAGTGGTGAAGATTGATTACTTTCTCCCGGGGTGCCCGCCGTCGGCGGACACGCTGTGGGCGGCGCTGACGGCGCTGCTCTCGGGCCAGGAGCCGGAGCTGCCGTACGAGCTGGTTAAATACGACTGAACGGAAACAACAGGGCCCAGCATGAATTCATACGCATCACGGATGCGCGGAGGTACCAGGCAATGACACAGGCTGTAACGACCGATCGCCGGAAGGTGGTGATCAATCCGGTGACCCGCGTGGAGGGGCACGGGAAAGTGACCTTGCACCTCGACGACGCCGGCCACATTGAGGAAGCGCGGTTCCACATCATCGAGTTCCGCGGGTTCGAGCGCTTCATCCAGGGGCGGCCCTACTGGGAGGCTCCCACCGTGGTCCAGCGCCTCTGCGGCATCTGCCCGGTGAGCCATCACCTCTGCGCCTCCAAGGCGATGGACGTGGTGGCGGGGGTGGACGAGGTTTCGCCGACGGCCGACAAGATGCGCCGCCTGATGCACTATGGCCAGACCTTCCAGTCGCACGTGCTGCACTTCTACCACCTGGCCTCGCCGGACCTGCTGTTCGGCTTTGACGCCCCGGTGGAACAGCGCAACGTGATCGGCGTGATCCGCGCGCACCCCGATGTCGCTCGGAAGGCCGTCCTGATGCGCAAGTACGGGCAGGAGGTGATCAAGGCGACGGCGGGAAAGAAGATCCACGGCACGGGATCGGTGCCCGGCGGCATCAATAAGAATCTCAGCATTGCGGAGCGGGACGTGTTGCTGCGCGGCATCGACGAGATGATCGCCTGGGCCGTTGAAGGGCTGGAGATTTGCAAGTCGGTCGTGAAGTCCGACATGGACCGCCTGCTCGCCTTCGGCAGCTTCGATTCCAACTTCGTCAGTATCGTGACCGAGGACGGCGGGCTGGACCTGTACGACGGCAATCTCCGCGCGCGGGACCAGGACGGCAAGATCATCTTCGACCAGGTCCCCCCGGCGGAGTACGTGAATTACATTCGCGAGGAGGTCCGCCCCTGGAGCTACATGAAGTTCCCGTACATCATTTCGATGGGCAAGGAACGCGGCTGGTACCGCGTGGGCCCGCTCGCGCGTATCAACAACTGCGATTACATCGACACCCCGATCGCGGAAGCGGAGCGCCAGGCCTTCGTCGCGCTGGGCGGCGGGAAGCCGATCCAGTCGACGATGGCGTACCACTGGGCGCGCATGATCGAGACCGTGCACTCGGCGGAGAAGATCAAGGAGCTGTTGAACGACCCGGACCTTCAGGGCGACGAATTGATCCGGAAGGGCGAACGCCGGGCCTCGGGCGCGGCGTGGATCGAGGCGCCGCGCGGTACGCTGATCCACCACTACGAAGTGGACGACAAGGACCTGATCACGATGGCGAATCTGATCGTGTCCACAACGCACAACAACGAGGCGATGAACCGGGCGGTGCAGACGGTGGCGGCGCAGTACCTGGACGGCCACGAGATCACCGAGGGCCTGCTCAACCACATTGAGGTGGGCATACGGGCCTACGATCCGTGCCTGAGCTGCGCGACACACGCGCTGGGCCAGATGCGGCTGCAGGTGCAGCTCGTGGACCAGTCCGAGAACGTGGTTTCGGAGCTGGTGCGCGGATGAGCCCGGACCGGCATAGACGCACCGTGGTGCTGGGCTACGGGAATCCCGGGCGGCGCGACGACGGGCTTGGCCCGGCGGCCGCCGCGGCCCTGGAGGCGCGGCCTTTGCCGGATGTGGCCGTGGAGGCGGCGTATCAACTCAACATTGAGGACGCCGCGACGCTTGCGGAATACGGAAAGGCGATATTCGTGGATGCGGCCGTGTCGGGGCCGGAGCCCTACGAGCTGCGCCCTATAGCGCCGGCGTCCACCATCGCCTTTACCAGCCATTCGATGGATCCCGCGTCGGTGCTGGCGATATGCGAAGAAAGTTTCTGCCCCGCGCCCGAGGCCTGGGTGCTTGCGATACGGGGGTATGATTTTGCGCTGGGGGAAGGCCTCACCCCGCGGGCCGAAGAAAACCTGAACGCCGCGCTGGACGCCGTTCGCGCGCTGCTTCAGGTCAAGGAGGACAGGACACATGGATGCCGCACGGCACACAAAAACCATACTGACCATTGACGACGATGCCGATATTCGCGCCGCGCTGCGGGTGGTGTTGCAGGCGGAGGGCTTCAGCGTGGGCGAGGCCGCGAGTGGCGAAGAGGGCCTGAAGGTGGCGAAGAGCATCCAGCCGGACGCCATCGTCGTGGACTTGATGATGGAGAAGGTGGACACGGGCCAGCAGGTCGTGAAGGCGCTGCGGGAGAGCGGGTATGATCGCCCGATCTATTTGCTGAGCGCGGCGGGCGATACCGTGCGCTACAACATCGATCCGCGCGCCCTGGGACTCTCCGGCATCTTCCAGAAGCCCATCGACCCGAAGTCCCTCGTGGAAACCCTGAAGGCGAAGCTGCTGCGGGACCAGGGCTCCACAGCCTGATCCACGGCGGCGCGCCCTCCTGGAGCCGTGCCGATGCCCCTGAACCGGAATTCCGGATCGCGGATTGCTCACACACGGGAGTACCCGGTGCTCTCGAATCTGGATCTCCGGCAGCGGCTGCGGGGTCTGGTGCTGGCGCGCTTTGCCGTGGCCGCCGCGATGGTTTTCGGCGCGTTTTTCGCCCGGAACGTTGTCGGCATCGAGCAGTTGGATGTGGGCGCGCTTTGCGTGCTGGCGGCTGTGCTGTGCGGGTACAATGCCGCCGTGTACCTGGTGCTCCGCCCGTACCACCGGGACGACGAGAGCGCCGAGGTGGCCCGTGTATTCCTCGAGCGGGTGCTGCATTTTTCCGTTGCGGCGGACTTCATCGGCCTTACCGTTGCGCTATGGCTTGTCGGCGGCCCGTACTCGCCCTTCCAGGCGTTTTTTATTTTTCACGTTATCATCGCGAGCGTGCTGCTGTCGCGCCGCGCGGCCTTTGCGCACGCGTCGGTTGCGTTCGCGTTGCTCTCTGGGCTGGTTATTGGCACGTGGTTCGGGTGGATACCCGGGCGCTACCCGGAAGGGGCGGTGGCGGCCTGCGCGGATCTTACCGGGCAGTATGTCCTGACTGTGTTGACGGTCCAGGGCCTCCTGATCATGTTGACCGCCTACCTTACGACGCACCTGGTGCACGTGCTGCGGCTGTATACCGAGCGGCTGATGGAAACCAATCAGAAACTGGAGCGGGTCTCCCGGTTGCGGCGGGATTTCCTGCATATTGCGTTGCACAACCTGCGCTCACCGGTTGGTGTCGTGAGCATGCACATGAGCAACCTGGCGCATGGCTACGGCGGCCCGCTGACCGCGGACCAGCAGCACTGGGTGGAACGATCGCAGGCCCGGCTGCACGAGCTGAGCCGTTTCCTGAACGATCTGGAATACCTCGCGGCGCTGGAGGCGGATGAGCTTGACCATCAGATGGAGCCGGTGGACCTGGGCGCGTTGGCGGCGGAGCTGGTGGAGGAAAACCGCGACCTGGCGGAAAAGTCCGGGCACACGTTGAGGATCGAGACCGGCGATGGCGCGCTCGCGGTCTCTGGTATCGCCCGCCTGATACGCGAGGCCATCGCGAACTACATCACGAACGCGATCAAGTACACGCCGCGGGGTGGAGAGATCTCCGTTCGCGTTCTTGAGCGCGGGCAGACCGCCTGTGTGGAGGTGGAAGATACCGGGATCGGGATCGCGCCGGCGGATCAGGGGCAGCTTTTCCACGAGATGGTGCGGATCGCGCACGGGAACGCGGAGATCGGCGACGTCGCGGGGTCGGGCCTGGGGTTGTACATCGTCCAGCGCATCGCGGAGATGCACGGCGCGAAAATCGGCGTCCGCAGCCAGGTTGGCGCGGGAAGCACGTTTTCCTTGTGCTTTCCGAAGCTGCCGGGGTTTGATGGGCGAACGGAAAACGGGTATAATACTAGAAAAGATTCGGAAGGGCGCGACCATGCATGAATTCAGCCTTGCGGAGCGTATACTGGAGTGCGCGCTGGAAGTTTCCGGCGAGCACGGGGGCGCGGCCATCGAGCGGGTCGTGCTGGAAATTGGCGCGCTGCGGGCGGTCGTCCCGGAGTCGCTGAAGTTTGCGTTTGAGGCCGCGTCAATGGAAACCGCCGCGGAGGGCGCCCTGCTCGAATGGCGCGAAATACCGGCGGAAGTCGAATGCCGATCCTGTCTTGAAACATACTGCCCACAGGACATTGTCTGGTGCTGCCCCGGTTGCGGGGCCACGGGCGGCCGCGCTGTTCGCGGCGATGAACTTATCATAACCAGTGTGTCGTTGTCGGACACCCCCTGCCTTGAGGGGGCGATCCGGTAGTCGCAAGGAGGTGCCCCATGGAAATCAATGTTGTCCAGAAGGTCATGAAAGTGAACGACGAACTGGCCGAAGCGGTCCGCAAGTCGCTCGCGGATGCCGGCGTGCTTGCCCTGAACATCATGAGTTCCCCGGGGTCCGGCAAGACTACGCTTATCGAGAAGACGCTGGCCGCGTTGAACCACTCTATCCGCGTCGGCGTGATCGAGGGGGACCCGGAGACCTCGCTTGACGCGGAACGCATCGCGAAGTACGACGTTCCGGTGACGCAGATCGAGACCGCGGGCGGTTGCCACCTGGAGGCGAATCTCGTCCAGCGCGCGCTGGCGAACTTCGACCTGCCGAATCTCGACCTGCTGATCATCGAGAATGTGGGCAACCTCGTCTGCCCGGCGAGCTTCGACCTCGGCGAGGCGGCGAAGGTGGTGATGGTGAGCACGACGGAGGGGCACGACAAGCCCGCGAAGTATCCGAACATGTTCCGGAAGGCCGATGCGATTATCCTGAACAAAGTGGACCTGATGCCCTATGTGGACTTCAATTTTGAGAAGTTTCGCGACTATGTGCACCAGCTGAACCCCGGCGCCCCGCTGATCGATATCTCGTGCGTCACCGGCGAGGGGCTGGACGCCTGGCTGCTGTGGATCGAAGAACGGCTCGCGCTGGAATCCGCCCAACCGGTTTCCTGAGGGGGGCGGATGCGGGCTTCGCGCACAACGCCTCCCCCGGCGCGGCGGCGCCACCGGCTTCTCGTGCGCGGGCTCGTGCAGGGCGTGGGCTTTCGTCCCTTTGTATACCGCCTGGCGCGCGAACTCATGCTGGGCGGCTACGTGACCAACACGGGGGCCGGCGCGTGCGTGGAGATCGAGGGGCCGGCGGCGGCCCTGGAGGCTTTTCGGGCGCGGCTCTTCGCCGAGCTTCCTCCGCCCGCCGCCATCACGGAATGCACCGTCGAGGAGATTCCGGCGGGGGCCGGCGCGGGCTTCTCGATCCTGGAGAGTGATCGCGCCGGGCGGATGCAGGCGCTGGTCCTTCCCGATATCGCGACTTGCGCCGAGTGCCTGGCCGAAATCCGTGACCCCTCGGATCGGCGCTATCGCTATCCCTTCACCAACTGCACGCATTGCGGCCCGCGCTACAGCATTATCGAGGCGATGCCCTACGACCGCCTGTACACGACCATGGCCGACTTCACGATGTGCGCCGACTGCCGCCGGGAGTACGAGGACCCCGGCGACCGGCGCTTCCACGCGCAGCCGGTGGCCTGTCCCGCGTGCGGTCCGGCGCTTTCCCTGTGGGACCGCGACGGTACTATGGAGGCGCGGGGCGACGAAGCGCTGCGCGCCGCGGCCGCGATCCTGCGAAATGGGGGGATCCTGGCGCTGAAGGGACTCGGCGGATTTCAGTTGCTCGCCGATGCGGGCAGCGATCGCGCCGTGGCCCTGCTTCGCGAACGGAAGCGCCGAGATGCAAAGCCCTTTGCGCTGATGTACGCCGATACCGCGTTGATGGCGGCGGACTGCGCGATCGATCCGGTGCGCCTCGCGGTCATACAGTCGCCGGAGGCCCCCATCGTGCTGGCGCCATCCCGGCCGGAGGCCGCGGCGCTTCAGGCGCGCATTGCGCCGGACACGCGCTTCCTGGGCGTCATGGCGCCGTATACGCCGCTGCATCACCTGCTGCTGGCGGAGCTTTCCGGGCCCGCCGTCGCGACGAGCGGGAATCTGGACGAGGAACCCATTTGTATTGACAACCAGGACGCGCTTTCGCGGCTCGCGGGTATCGCCGACGCGTTTCTGGTGCACGATCGCCCGATCGCGCGGCAGGTGGACGACTCCATTGTCACGGTTGTGGAGGGCGCGCCGATGCTGCTGCGCCGTGCGCGCGGGTACGCGCCGGGGCCGCTGGATTCCGCCGCGGGCGGCGAGGATGTGCTTGCGGTTGGCGCGCATTTGAAGAGCAGCGTGGCCTATCGCAAGGCCGGGACGATATTTCCGAGCCAGCATATCGGCAACCTGGAGAACGTCCTCGCACTGGACGCCTTCCGGAGCACGGCGGACAGCATGCGGCGGCTGTTCGAGGCGGCGCCCGTTCGGGTGGTCCACGATCTGCACCCGGATTACGCGAGCACGCGGCATGCGCTCGCTCTGGGGCTGCCGGCGCACGGTGTGCAACACCACTACGCGCACGTGCTCTCCTGCATGGCGGAGCACGGCCTGGAGGGGCCGGTGCTCGGGGTATCCTGGGATGGGACGGGGTACGGTTTGGATGGTACAATATGGGGAAGCGAGTTTCTCCGTTGCACGCGTACCGGGTTTGATCGCATCGGCAGCTTGCGCCCGTTCCCGCTTCCGGGCGGCGATGCGGCGGCGCGCGCGCCCTGGCGTTGCGCGGCCAGCCTGCTCCACGGCATCGGCGCGCTGGACGTGCTGGCGAAATTCGGCCTGACGGAGACGGTTCCCGAACCGGAATGGCGCCTGGTCCGGCAGATGCTCGACCGGAAATTTAACGCGCCCGTCACCACCAGCATGGGCCGCCTCTTCGATGCCCTCGCGAGCCTCTGCGGCCTCTGCCAGCACAGCCAGTTCGAGGGCCAGGCGGCGATGCGGCTGGAGCGCGCGGCGGCGGCCTGGCATGGCCCCGCGCACCCGTTGCCCCTTCCCGCCGAAGCGGAGGGCGGGCGGATGCAGCTGGACTGGCGCGGCATGGTCGCGGAGACGGTGGCGGCCCGGCGCGCAGGTGTTCCGGCGGGCGCCATCGCCCTCGGGTTTCACGAAGCGTTGGCCGAGGCCCTCGCGCTGGTTGCGCGGGACGCGGGCCTGCCGGTGATTCTCACGGGCGGCTGTTTTCAGAATGTGTTGCTGCACGAACTGGCCCTGGCGGCCTTGAAACGGAATGATTGCCGCGTATACCGGCATGGTGCGGTTCCGCCCAATGACGGCGGAATTGCGGCCGGCCAGGCGTGGTTTCAGCCGGCTGGAGAAGAAATACCATGTGTTTAGCCGTACCCGGTGAAATTCTCGAAATAACCGAAGAGGATCCGCTTGCGCGGCAGGCGAAGGTGAGCTTCGGCGGCTTGGTGAAGCCCGTGTCGCTGGCCCTGCTTCCCGAGGCGTGTGCGGGGGAATACGTGCTGGTGCACGCGGGCGTCGCCATCAGTGTGGTCGACGCGGAGGAAGCTGAGAAGACCCTGGAGTACCTCCGCGAGATCGACGAACTGAACGAGCTGGAAGACGGGGCCTCCCCATGAAGTACATGGACGAATACCGCGACCGCGATGCGATCCTGCGTCTCGCCGAGGCGATCCGACGGACCGTGACCCGGCCGCACGCGATCATGGAGATCTGCGGCGGCCAGACCCATGCCATCGTCCGCTTCGGGCTGGATCAGCTGCTGCCGGACGAAGTCACGCTGGTGCACGGGCCGGGGTGCCCGGTTTGCGTTACGCCGGTCGAGATGATCGACAAGGCGATCGCGCTCGCCGCCATGCCCGATGTGATCCTGTGCACCTTTGGCGACATGATGCGGGTGCCGGGCTCCGAGCACGACCTCCTGGGCATCAAGGCGCGCGGCGGCGACGTGCGGTTCGTGTATTCGCCGCTGGACGCGGTGAAGGTGGCGGAGGAAAACCCGGGCAGGCAGGTGGTGTTCTTCGGCATTGGCTTCGAGACGACGGCGCCGGCGAACGCGCTGGCGGTGAAAACGGCCGCCGCGCGACAGCTCCGGAATTTTTCCATGCTCGTGTCGCTCGTGCTCGTACCGCCGGCCATGGAGGCGATCCTGTCGGCGGAGCGTTGCGCGGTCAACGGCTTCCTCGGGCCGGGGCACGTCTGCACGATCATGGGCAGCGAGGAATACGAGCCCATCGCGCGGAAATACCGCGTGCCCATCGTGATCAGCGGCTTCGAACCGCTGGACCTGCTCCTGGGCATTCACATGTGCGTGAAGCAACTGGAAGCGGGCCGATGTGACGTGGAGAACCAGTACGCGCGGTCGGTGGCGCGGGCGGGCAATGCGGCCGCGCGCGCGCTGCTCCAGGAGGTTTTCGAGATCAGCCCGCAACAATGGCGCGGCCTGGGCCCGATTCCCGCCAGCGGAATGCGCCTGTCGGAGGCGTACCGCGATTTCGACGCGGAGGGGCGCTTTGAACTGGCGGGCGTGGTCGCGCGCGAGTCCGAGGAGTGTATCAGCGGGGAAATCCTGCAGGGGCTGAAGAAGCCGTGTGACTGCCCGGCCTTCGGGACGCGCTGCACGCCGGATCGCCCGCTGGGCGCCCCGATGGTGTCGAGCGAAGGGGCCTGCTCGGCCTACCACCGCTACCGCCCGGCCCTCGCGCCGGCCCAGACGGGAGAATGCGCATGAACGGCAAGCCCGCGCCCGCGATCGCGTGTCCCCTGCCACTTCCCGACCAGGGACACATCACCCTGGCGCACGGCGGCGGCGGCACGCGCATGCACGACCTGCTGGAGCGCGTGTTCCTGAAGCGGTTCCGGAACGAACTGGGCGACGGCCAGACCGACGCCGCCACGATCGCCGTGGGCGAAGGCCGGTTGGCCTTTACGACGGATTCCTTCGTGGTCGATCCCCCCTTCTTTCCCGGGGGCGATATCGGATCGCTCGCAGTGCACGGCACGGTCAACGATCTGGCGATGGCCGGCGCGGAGCCGCGCTACCTGTCCGCCGCGTTCATTCTGGAGGAGGGCTTCGAACTGGCGCGGCTGGAGCAGGTGGCGGATTCGATGCAGGCGGCGGCGCTCGCGGCCGGGGTCCAGATCGTGACGGGGGACACCAAGGTCATCGAGCGGCAGCGCGGCGGCGGCATCTACATCAACACGGCGGGCATCGGCGTGGTTCGGCCTGGCGTGGCGCTGGGTCCGGGCGCCATTCAGTCGGGAGACCGCGTGATCATCAACGGCGATCTCGGCCGGCATGGCATGGCGATCATGACCATGCGCGCGGGCTTCGACGTGGATACACCCATCGAAAGCGATTCGGCGGCGCTGTGGCCCGAGGTGAAGGCCCTGCTCGACGCGGGCATCGCGGTGCATTGCCTGCGCGACCTGACCCGGGGCGGCCTCGCAAGCGCGCTGAACGAACTCAGCGCGTCGTCCGGGCGGGCGATACACATTGCCGAGGACCGGGTCCCGGTGTTGCCCGCCGTGCGCGGGGTCTGCGAGATTCTCGGCTTCGATCCGCTGCACGTGGCGAATGAGGGGCGCTTCGCGGCGATCGTGGCGCCGGAGGATGCGGCGCGGGCGGTGGCGATTTTAAGTGCGCTGCACCCGGACGCGCCCGCGGCGGACATCGGCGCGGTGACGGACGCGGCGGAGCGGCGGGTGACGTTGGAAAGTGTGATCGGGGTGACGCGGGTGCTGGATATGCTGAGCGGGGAGCAGTTGCCCCGGATTTGTTGAGGGGTGTTGTGGTTGATGGAGGGGGGTGGCTTTTTGGGGTACAGCCTCGGGCGGGGGTGTTTGTGGTTGTTGGAAGGGTTGGGGTGGTATTTCCGCCCGATGCAGTCCCCCTTTTTGGGGTGCAGCCACGGGCGGGAGTGCTTGTGGTTGTTGGAAGGGTTGGGGTGGTATTTCCGCCCGATGCAGTCCCCCTTTTTGGGGTACAGCCACGGGCGGGGGTGCTTGTGGTTGTTGGAAGGGTTGGGGTGGTATTTCCGCCCGATGCAGTCCCCCTATTCTCGGGGGAGGAGGCCGTAGTGGCGGAGGCCTTCGATGATGCCGGCGGCGTATTCGGCTTTTGCGAAGTAGATGCGGCTGGTGTCGCGGCGGAGGGGTTCGAGTTCTTCGGCGTAGTTGCCGACGGCGATGCCGCTGGTGCGGCCTTTGAGCATGTCGGCGTCGTTGCCGGAGTCGCCGGCGGTTGCGATGCGCTCTATGGGTATGTTCCATTTGTTGGAGAGGTAGCGGACGGCCTTGCCCTTCGAGGCCCGCAATGGGAGTACATCGACGTAGACGCCGTGGGAGAAGATCACGGTGTGGGGCACGCCGCAACGTCCCAGGGCGTCGTGTATGCGGGGTAACGCTTCATCCGCAGGGGTGTCCTTGTCAAGGTCGTAGCTGACCTTGAATTCGCGCTGGGTGTTCTCGTCGGTCTGGATGGTGAGGAAGGGCAGCTTGTCGAGGGCGTCGCGCACGCGGTCCGGGCGCCACTTGCTGCGGAGGTGGCTCGCCCAGCCCTTGTCGGGCACGAGGTCGCGGCCGTAGTAGATTTCCGCGCCGACGGAGGAAATTATGACATCGAGCTCGTCGATACCGTGCTCTTCCAGGACGTCGAGGACCATGTCCTTGTAGCGCCCGGAGGCCACGCCGAAGCCGATGCGGCCCCTGTGATCCTTGAGCAGGGCGAGCAGGCGCTGCATGGATTCGTCGTCGCCGAGGAGGGTGTTGTCGATGTCGGTGAGGAGAAGCGCTTCGACGTCGGCGAGCCGCCGTCCGGGGGCGTCGTTGCCGTACTTCAGGAAGATGGTGCTCTTTGGGGTGGCGTTGACGATTTCTCCGACGGCTTTGAGGTAGTCCAGGCAGTGTTTTTGCCAGGAATAGTGCTGGCGGACGCGGTTCACGCCGTTGTCGCTGAAGCGCTGCCAGCGATCGCGGTCGGTGAGGATGGCCTTGATGGCCTTGCCGATTTCGGCGGGCTTGTTCACGTCGACAAGGATGCCGCATTCGCAGTTTTCGACGATGTCCTGGGGGCCGCCGTTTTCGGTGCCGACGAAGGGCAGTCCACAGGCGGCGGCCTCGATGTAGGTGAGGCCGAAGGGCTCGACGAAGGCGCAGTTAACGAAGACGCCGCGCTTGGCCGCGGCGAGGCGGTACATTTCGGGCACGTCGATTTCGGATTCGTGCTTTTTGGGCACGGCCATCTTGCCGTAGAGGTCGTAGCGGTCCATCATGAGGAGCATGTCGGTGAGGACGGCCTGTTCGGCGTCGGGGAGGTCGGTGATGGAGCGGCGGATGCCCGCGAAGATGGCGAGGTTGGCGAGGGCCTGGAGTTCCTTGTCCTGCCCGTAGGCCTCGACGAGGGCGTTGATGTTCTTGCGTTTGTCGGGGCGGCAGAGTGCGAGGATGACGGGCCGGTCGTTGTTGTAGTGGAATCGGTCGAGCTCGGCCTGCATGCGCATCCGGGCCTGTTTCCAGCGTTCCTGGATGTTGTCGGGGGCCACTTCGTATTCGTAGTAGGGGAAGAAACGCTCCAGTGCGGTTCCCGGCGGGATGACGGCGAAGCGTGGGTCCTTGCCGTTGTAGTAGCGCTTGTACTGCACGTCCCGCTCGTGGCGGGTGCTGGTGACGACGAGGTCGGCGCTGGAAAGGGCCTTTTCCTCGGCGTCGATGCGGAGGTGCATGTTGTATTCGCGGTTGATGTGTTCCTCGGGCATGCCCTGGGATTCGAGATAGGATTTTTTGTCGCGGCCGAGCGAGTGGCCGGTGAACACGAAAGGCACGCCGAAGGCGGAGGATACCGCGTTGGCGATGTAGCCGGCGTCGGCGTAGTGCCCGTGGACGAGCGTGGGTAGTTTGCCCTCCTTGCGCGTGAAGGTGATCATGGCGTCCGCGAAGTCGTCGAGGTAGGGCCAGAGGCGCTCCTTGCGGATGTATCGCGGGCCGCCGCAGGGCAGGCGCACGATGCGCGTTCTGGGACCGAGTTTTTCGATCTCTTCGCCGTAATCGGACTCGACGCGCTTGTCGCGGATGCGCCGCGTGAACAGGTCGACCTGGCTGACGCCGTCCATCTCGCCGAGGGTTCGGGCGAGATCGATCACATAGCGGACCTGTCCTCCGGTGTCGGAGTCGCGGCCCATTTCGATCCGCTCGCCCCGTATGAGGCCGTGAATGCTGATAAGCTGGATATACATGCTGCTCCTTTTCCTGCCAAACCGAAGCGCCGCCCGCCCTCGCCGCGCCGGCGGTTAGTGATCCGTTTCGTCCGCGGGATAGCGGAGGCCCCATTGCTGGCGGATTCGGTCCAGCGTTCGGGCGATGCGCAGGCTCATCGCGTGCGGGACGATCGGGCTTTCGAAGCGGCCCTGCCGCACGCATTCCGTGACTTCGCTCGCTTCCAGGTGGTAGCCGTATCCGGTGCGTTCGAAGGTTGTGGTCGCGGGGCCGCCGCCGGTGTCCAGGGACCAGGCATCCGGCTGCGAGAAGCGGTGGGGGATGCGAATCACGCCGTTTTCCCCCGCGATGAGCGCTTCCTGGGGCGCATCGTGGCGGAGGGAGGTGCTCAAGAGGGCGCGGCGCCCGCCGCCGAAATCGAGAATCATCGCGGCGGACTCGTCCACCCCGGTTTCCGCGGGCGACCAGGACGCCTGGATCCGTTCGGGCTCTTGTCCATAGACCATGTCGGCCAGCGCGACGGTGTAGATGCCGATATCGAGGAGGGCTCCGCCGCCGAGTTCGAGGTTGAAGAGGCGGCTTTCGGGGCCGGCCGCCGCCCTGTAGGAGAAATCGGCGACGACGAGGCGCACGTTTCCGATGGCGCCGGAGGCCAGGGCCTCGCGGACTTGCCGGATCGCGGGGAAGAATGCGGTCCAGAGGGCTTCCATGAGAAAGCGGCCGTGTTTTCGGGCGGCGTCCACCATGCGGGCGGCTTGGGGGGCGTTCATGGCGAGGGGCTTTTCGCAGAGGACGTGCTTGCCGTGCTCCAGGCAGAGGAGGGTGTCGGCGCAATGCCTGGGGTGCGGTGTTGCGATATAGACGACATCGATGGCGGCGTCGCGCACGAGCGTTTCGTAGTCGCCATAGCGGACGGGTATCTCATGCGTGTCGGCGAAGGCGTCGGCGCGGTCCTGGGTGCGCGATGCCACCGCGCGCAACTCGGCTCCAGGTACGAGGCGCAGATCCTCCGCCATCTGCCGGGCGATATCGCCCGTTCCCAGGATTCCCCATGTGATTGGTTGGTCCATCATCATCGACCCGCGGTTGCGTTTTTGTCCGGGCGGTGGCGGTCAGACTCCTGTGGGTTGAGTAGGCGGCGTTGGCGAACGATATCGCCAGCAGCCGCATGTTCAGTATGGCAGATGCCCGCCGCGTGGTCAACGCGCGGCCGGGCGGCGGGCTACAAACGCTTGTGACGGGATTTGGGTCGCCCGAAATGGACGGCGGGGACGCCCACCACGGCGCGTCTTCAACCTGCGCTCCCGGCCTTTGCCACTTCCTTTTTGGGTATGTTGTAACTTGGGTTGGATGAGGTGGTCTTGGGGATGTCTTTTCGGAGCAGGCATTCATGACGCTTCGCGCCACCCGTTAAGGATGAAAAGCCGACTGCTTCGCAACCGGTACACAGCCGGGACGGCTGTGCCACGTTCTTTGCACGCTTCACCTTGGTTCTTACGAGTGCCTTCAAAGGAATGTGGCGCCAGGCGTCCCGCCTGTGTCTTTTCGGAGCAGCTATTCATGACGTGTTGCGTCACCCGTTAAGGATGTAAAGACTGCCCCTGACCGTTGGCGCTGTACTGGAGTCTCGCACGCTCAAGCCTTCGCGGCGGAGCCGCGGAGCTTGAACGTGGCACCCGTGGCTTCTCTTGAATTTTCGGAGCAGGCGGATCAGGATCCGCCGAGATCGCGGTAGAAGAGGTCCTTCGCCTCGATGGTCATGCCTTCGTTGTGGCATTGAATGGCGAAGTGGCCCTCGGTGTACTCGGCGTCGTCGTAGGTCATCACGAGTTCTTCGTTGACCCAGATCTGGAGGAGCGGGCCGACGGCCTTGACCCGCATGTCGAACCATTCGTCGTCTTTGGTCAGGAGCTTTGTGGCCTCGCCCGTGGGGGCGCCGGGCTTCCAGAGCCAGCCGGTGTAGGCGTCCTGGTTGTGGCAGATCTGGGCCTCGTAGCCGCGGGGGTAGCCGTCGATATTGTCTTCCGGGGGATTGGCGCGGAAGTAGAGGCCGCTGTTTGCGCCGCCGCCCTGGTCGCTAATGCGGAACTTGCCCTTGACCTCCAGATCCTTCAGGATGGGATCGGCGTAGATATGGCCCTGGCCGCCGGGGGAGGTCCCGGTCATGACGCCGTCGACGACCTGCCAGGTTGCGGCGCCGCGCTGGGTCCAGCCGTTGAGGGTTTCGCCGTCGAAAAGGGAAACCCATTCGGCCTCCGGGGCGGCTTCGGTCTCGGGTGCGGCTTCGGCCTGGGGCGCGGGTTCCGCTTCGGCTTGCTCCGGCATCGGGGCCGGGGCCGCTTCTTCGGGGGGCGCTTGCGGTTCCGCGGGTTCAGGCGCAGGCGTTGCGGCGGCGGGCTGTTCCGGCGTCGCGGGTTTTGGCGCGGGCGCGCAGGATGCCAGGACGAGTCCGGGCAACAGGGTCAATATGAAGGCATATCGGATTTTCATGGTCAATCCTCCCAGTAGGTGTTGGTGTCGCGCGGGCCGCGCGGGCGGCTGTCGGCGTCAAGCCGCCATTTTGTCGCATGGGACCGCGATTTACAACTTTCGCGGGCGGGGTTGCAAATAGGCGGCGTTTATGCGAGTGTAGGGGGTGTGTTTATGGGGAATGGGGTGGGGGAGGGGTCCAACGCGAAATGCGGAAGGCGCCCGAGATGAACCCGTACCGGAAGCGCAGAATACAATTGTTTGAGTCCCTGGTCAGCCGGTTGAATGCGGAGCCCATTCGGATTCTGGATGTCGGCGGTGAGATGGCGTTCTGGAAGGATACGGAGTTCTGGGACAATCCGAAGTACCAGATCACGGTATCGAATATCGGGCGCGAAGAGGAGGAGCGGGCCTACCTTGCGCAGCACGGCCCCTCCAATATCGACTGGCTCTATGCGGACGCCACGGACTTGGGGCCCGCGCTGGAGCGGGGCTACGATGCCCTGTTTTCCAACTCGGTGATCGAGCATGTCGGAGGCTGGGCGGAGATGGCGCGTATGGCGGCGTGGTTTGAGGGCTTTGATGGCCCGTATTTTGTGCAAACGCCGAACCTTTGGTTTCCGATTGAGCCGCATTTTCGCACGCCGTTCTTTGGGTTATTGCCGTATGGCGTTCGGGTGTTGCTGGTGCGCTGCTTCCATCTGGGCTGTTACCGGCGGGCGCGCACGTGGGCGGAGGCGCGGGCGAAGGTGGACACGACGCGGCTGCTCACGGCGGGCGAAATGCGGCGTTTGTTCCCGAAGGCGACGCTGGTGCGGGAGAAGGTGTACGGGCTGACCAAGTCGATCTACGCGCATACGTTTCCCGATCGGTGATGCGGCGGTGATGCCCGGTTGTCCGGCGGTATGGTGCGCGCGCGGGCGGATTGGGTATACTGCCCGGGCATTCGGGGCGGGTGCGCGGGCATCCCGGGCCGGATGGAGGCATCGGGAGGCGCGATCGCCGCAGCCGGGAAGAAACGCGAGGCAATGCAACTTACACAGAGACAGGAGGCGCTGATTGCGCGGCGCCTGCGGGAGATGGGCGCCGAGCTGGACGCCGGCCTGGCGCCGTCCGCGCGGCAGGAGCGCCTGCGCGAGATTCAGCTGGGGATCTACCGCGAGCTGGAAGGGCTGCAGCGGCCCGCCCTCAGCGACGAGGACGTGTTGTCCGTCTTGCGGCGTCCGCCGCGCGGGGACATCCGGGTTGGGGCTTCGGCTCCCGGGCCGATTTCCGGCGCGGTGTGGCTCGGGGTGTGCGCGCACAACGCCGCGCGCTTCGGGGCCGAGCCATGGATGGCCCGGGCCGCCGCGTTCGCGCTCGGGCTGCTCGTGGGCCCACTTGCGCTGCTTTGCTATCTGGTCGGTTATGCGGAATGGTATTTTAATACACCGGAGAAAGCGCGGCCCGCGATCGACTGGCTGGCGGTGGCGCGGCGTTCCGCGGGGCCGATTGTGGCGCTGGTGCTGTTGCGCTGGGGCGGCGGGAAGGCGGAGTCGCTGATCTCGTACGGGTATGAACGGATCGCCGGGGGGCCTGTTCCGCCGCTCGGGTCGTGGGCCTGGCTCCAGTTTTACGAGGGCGCGGCGTTCTACCTGGTGTTTTTGTCTGTCCTGCCGCTCGGCGTGTTGAGCGGGCTCCCGCTGGCGAATGCCTGGGGCCACAGCCTCAAGCGGCTCGCGCAGGCGCTGGTGGCGCTGTATGGCGTGCTGGTCTGCTTCGGGCTGGCGTCGATCCTCGCCGGCGTTATCCTCGATCGCGTCGAGGTCTACCTCCAGTAGCGCGGTGCGCGATTACTGGGAGAGCACGGCCACGGACCGCGCGCGGCATTCGAAGGCGCTGTTCTGGGCCGGGGCCGCGGCGGCGTCGAGATAGCGATCGCGGGGGGCGTCCTGGCCGGTATCGATGCGTGTGTTCCACGAACCCGGGGGCAGCCGGAAGGTGATGTCTTCCTCGGTGTTGTTGAACATGAGGTACAGCGCGACACCGCCGTTCGCCCGGGGGCGAATCATATAGGCCAGCTGCGTGTCGGTCGACTGCCAGTCCACGGCGGATCCCCGTTCGTCGAACCAGACGACTTCGGCTTCGGCGGCGTCCTCGACATGGGGGAAGTAGGTTGGGCGCCGGAGGGCGGGCTGGGCTTTGCGGAAGGCAATCAGATCCTTGCAGAAGCCGTGCAGTTCGGCGTTCTTCTCCAGCAGGGTCCAGTCGAACCAGGAAATATCGTTGTCCTGGCAGTAGGCGTTGTTGTTGCCGCGCTGGGTGCGCCCGAATTCGTCGCCGCCGAGCAGCATGGGCACGCCGAGGGAGAGGAAGAGGGTGGCGAGGTAGTTCTTCTGCATGCGCGCGCGGAGTCCGTTCACCCAGGCGTTGGACGTTTCGCCTTCCACGCCGCAGTTGATGCTGATGTTGTCGTTGCTGCCGTCGCGGTTTCCCTCGCCGTTGGTCCAGTTGTGTTTTCTTGCGAAACTTACCAGGTCGCGCAGGGTGAAGCCGTCGTGGCAGGTAACGAAATTGATGCTGTGCTCGGGGGTTCGGCCCGCCCATTCATAGACGTCGGCGCTGCCCATCATGCGCGAGGCGAAGGCGCCGCGCGTGTAGGCGTCGCCCCGCCAATAGCGCCGGACGTCGTCGCGGTAGCGCCCGTTCCATTCGGCCCAGCGGTGGTCGCCGAAGGAGCCGACCTGGTAGGCTCCGCCCGCGTCCCAGGCCTCGGCGATGAGCTTGACGTCGCGGAGGACGGGGTCTTCGGCGATGCGCTCGACGAGCGGGGGGTTCTCGACGACCTGGCCGTCCTGGTCGCGGCCGAGGATGGAGGCCAGGTCGAAGCGGAAACCGTCGACATGCATGACGGAGACCCAGTAGCGGAGGCAATCGAGGATGAAGTCGCGGACGAGGGGGTGGTTGCAGTTGACGGTGTTTCCACAGCCGGAATAGTTGAGGTAGCTGCCGTTGTCGTCGAGCATGTAGAAGATGGAGTTGATCATGCCCCGGAAGCAGAGGGTTGGCCCGCGCTCGTTTCCCTCGGAGGTATGGTTGAAGACGACGTCGAGGATGACCTCCAGGCCCGCGCGGTGCACTTCCTCGACCATTTCGCGGAATTCAATGAGGTGCTCGCAGGTTTCGGCGCTGCACGCAAGGTTGCCGGCGGGGGCGAAGAAACCGATGCTGTTGTAGCCCCAGTAATTGGTCAGTTCCTCGCGCCCGTTGATGCTGCACCGGCCGAGTCGCGTCTCGCCGGGTTCCTGGATGGGGAGCAGTTCGATCGCGGTGACGCCGAGGTCTTTGAGGTAGGGGAGCTTCTCGATCAGCCCGCGGTACGTGCCGGGATGCGCGACGCCGGAGGAGGGGTGTTTCGTGAGGCCGCGCACGTGGACTTCGTAGATGATAGTTTCGTTGATGGGGGTGCGGGGCCGCAGATCGCCGGACCGATAGTAGGATTCGGCGACCGTTACGGACTTGATCGTGCCGTCGTACACGTTGCCCGCGAAGGCCTTGGCGTAGGGGTCCAACAGGAAGTTGCGGGGATTGAAGTGGTGGCCTTCCTCCGGGGCGTGGGGGCCATCCATCCGGTACTTGTAGTAGAGCACGCGGGGGGCGTTTTCGATGAAGATCGTCCAGACGTCGCCGGTGCGGTCGCGCCGCGAGTCGAACTCGACTTCCCAGGCGGGTTCCAGGTCTTCCCGGGCGGCGTAAATGCAGAGCCACACCCGCGTTGCGAAGCGGCTAACGACGGAGAAGCGGGTGCCGTTGTCGGTGACCACGGCGCCGAGGCGGTAGGGTCGGCCGGGGAGCACGTTGAAGCGCGCGATCTCCTCGGGGGTGAGTCTATTGTGCCGCTGGGTCTGTGCCACGTTCATGGGCAGGTACTTCCTATCTTGCGGGTAGCGTATTGGTAACAGTCTAGCCGTCTGAAGCAAAGAGGATTTTCAACCACGAATGAACACGAATTCACACGAATAAGAGAGACTGTTGACCGGGCTCGAGAACCCAAGTGGAACGATAATAGGCCCGCCTTTGAGCCTTTGAAGAGGAGAATCTTCCCATGGATTTGCACAGACCGCCACAGATGAAGCGTAGAGACAGACAGCCGGTACCGTTACACAGGTGAGGGATTCGTATTCGAATCAGGAGATCTCCTGGCGTAAGGAGAGGGAGTATTCCTGATCTATCTGTGCGGGCCTGCGCGAACCTTTGGGAAAACTCCCTCGTTGCGGCGAAAGGTTTGATCTATGTTCTCCGCAGCCAATCAGGTTTCTTGTTGCCTGGATGGCTGGCTGCGGGCCTGGGAAAAGGCCGGAGGAACTGAATCTCGGATTCCTATTCGTGTCCATTCGTGTCCATTCGTGGTTAAACTGCTACTCAACTTCATGCGGCTAAAGAATTACGCGTATTGTAGCAGGCGCGTTCGGGGGCGCGTTAGCGGCCGGGGCGGGGTCAAGGGTTGGGATCCGTGCCGCGCTTCCAGGCTTCGGCGTCTTCGAGAATGCGGTCCCAGTCAAAGGGCTCCGGTTCGTTGTCCCGGCCCTCGCGCTCCCAGCGGCGTATGATGCGCCGGTTGCGGATGACGCGCACGCCGAAGACGACGATACAGAGCGCCGCGAGCACGCCCCAGAAGGAGCCGGTCCGGAGGGTGGTTATCAGCGAGAGGCTCCAGAGGCTTCCGGTGTAGCCATGCCAGAAGGTATCGAGCGGCATGCCGGCCACGCCGGCCAGGGCTCCCTCAAAGGTGGTGGAGCGCATGGCGCGGACCATCTCCCAGAATCGGTCTTCGCCGGCGGCGTCCTTGAGGTAACGGGTCATGGAGAGCGCCTGCGCGTAGGCGTTGCCAAAATCCCGGTCGCCCTCGGGGTGGCGGAAGACGCGGTCGAGTTCGTCCAGCGGGATGATTTGTCCGGTCAGGTGCATCCAGCTTACGGGGACGTTGCTTTCCCAGCGGATTTCGTTGGCGAGCATCATGCATATGCCCTCATTGAGCCAGCGGGGGAGCTTCTGTGTATCGGTGTTCCGGTGGAGGAGCACGTGTACGAGCTCGTGGCGCACGGTGCCCCGGTAGTCGTCGGCGATGGAGCGCAGGCGCGGGGATTTGAGGGCGATGGCGCTGCGTTCGGCGATGGTCACGCCATTGACCCCGACGTGGGCGTAGGGGCCGGTGAAAGCCTGAAATTCCTCCTCGTTGTGCGCGATGTGCACGTCGACCGGCTCTTCACCCAGGGGGAGAAAGCGCTCGAACTCCTTTTGGGCGTCCACGAGGTAGCGGAGGCTCTCTTCCGCGGCCGCCCGGTCACTCGGATGGAAGGTGACGGTAAACGGCCCTTCCCGCAGGGAATCGGCGGGCGCCGCCAGGGCGGGCAGCGCGAACAGGAGGAGAATGGCGTGGAAAAACGGCTTCATGGGGCCATTGTACCCGATCCGGGCGTCTCCATGGCGCGCGGGCGCCTATGGAGACCAGGGCAATCACATTTAAACTTCCAACTCGAGCCGGGCGCCACATGAACCAGCTTCAATGTTAAAAAGGGCGCGTGTTCGAGCGCTGGCATTTCGCCTGCGGCGAATCCCTGACCTTGCCGGCAGAGATGCCGGCGCTCCAAAACGCTCACTATCGTTGATTCAAGGTTCCAAATCGACTCGAGCCTACGCCCATATACCGAGAACGAGTCTAAATGCGATTCCCCTGCTATGGAGCCGGCGGTTTTTCGCGCCCGTGGGCCATGACGTAGAGCGCGGGCAGAACAAACAGCGTGAGCACGGTCGCGCTGAGGATGCCTCCGACGACGACGGTGGCGAGTGGGCGCTGGACCTCCGCGCCGAAGCCCGTGGAGAGCGCCATCGGGAGGAAGCCGGCGGCGTCGGTGATGCTGGTGGCGAGCACGGGGCGGAGGCGTTCGCGCGTGGCGGCCTTCACGGCGTCGTACAGGCCGGCGCCCTCCTCGCGCGCGCGCTGAATGGCGGCGACGAGCACCTGCCCATCCAGGACGGCGATGCCGCAGAGGGCGATAAAGCCGACGGCGGCGCTCACGCTGAAGGGGATGCCGCGTGCCTGGAGGGCGAGTATGCCGCCGATGGCGGCGAAGGGGATGCCGGTGTAGATGACGAGGACATCGCGCAACTGGCCGAGGCTCAGGTAGAGCAGGATAAAGATGAGGACGAGCGTGACGGGGACGACGATGGCCAGCCGCAGCCGGGCGCGCTCCAGGTTCTGGAATTGGCCGCCCCAATCGAGCACGTAGCCGTCGGGGAGGTCCACCTCGGCGGCGATGCGGGATTTGGCCTCCTCCACGAACGACGCGACGTCGCGGCCTCGCACGTTGGCCTGCACCCGGATCAGGCGGCGGCTCCATTCGCGGCTGATGGTGCTCGGGGTCGAGGCGGTCTCCACGGAGGCGAGGCGACCGAGCGGGAGCAGCTGGCCGGCGCGGGTGGGTATGATCGCCTTTTCCAGCTGTTCGGGGTCCGCGCGGAATTCGTCGGGGAGGCGCATGACGAGGGGGAAGACGCGTTGGCCTTCGTAGACGCGTCCGGCGTCGATGCTGCCGATGGCCCGCACGAAGTCCAGCACATCGGAGGCGGGCACGCCATGGCGCGCGATGGCTTCCTGGTCAATCCGCACTTGTAGCGCGGGCTGTCCGGTGATCTGGTCGGTGGAGATGTCCACGGCGCCCTCCATGCCGAGGAGTACGGTCTGAATATCGTCGGAGATCCGGATGAGGGTGTCGAAGTCGTCGCCATACACCTTGATGCCGAGGTCGGATCGAATGCCCGAAATCATCTCGTTCATTCGCATTTCAATCGGCTGCGTGTAGGCGATGTTGAGGCCGGGGAGGTCGCCCAGGACCTCCTCGAAGGCGGCGGCGAGGTCGGCCTGGGCCGTGGCGTTGCGCCACTCATCGCGCGGGTTGAGCGCGATGAAGACGTCGGTGAGCTCGGTTCCCATGGGGTCGGTGGCGACTTCCGCGGAACCGATGCGGCTCCAGACGTACTTGATTTCATTGGGGAATTCGTCGAGGAGGATGCGCTCGATGCGCGTATTGTAGCTTGCGGAGCTCTCCACGGAGACGCCGGCCAGGCGGATGACATTGGCGACGACGGCGCCTTCGCTGAGCCGGGGGATGAACTCGCCGCCGAGGCGCACGGAGATGGCGGCGGCCAGCGCGACCAGCGCGATGGCGGTGGCGACCATGATCCACCGCATCCGGAGGGCGCCGGCGAGGAGCGGGGCGTATACGGCGGCGATGAGTGCTCCGAGGCCGCGCCTTTCCGGGCGGGCGTTCCGGGGGAGGAGGTAGTAGGCGAGCACGGGCGACAGGAACAGCGCGATGGCGAGGGCCCCGAGCAACGCGAAGATGAAGGCCCAGGCCATGGGCGCGAACATCTTTCGCTCGATACCCTGGAGGGCGAGCACGGGCACGAATACGACGGCAATAATGCCCATGCCGAAGGCGACCGGGCGGGCGACTTCCCGCCCCGACGCGATGACGCAGGCGAGGCGTTCGGCGGAAGTTAACTTGCGGCCGAGCCGCGCCTGCTCCTCGCGCAGGCGGCGGAGGTTGGCCTCGTTCATGACGACCGAACCGTCCACGAGGATGCCGAAATCCATGGCCCCGAGGCTCAGGAGGCTGGCCGCGATGGCGAGCTCGTACATGCCGATGACGGCGAAGGCCATTGCGAGCGGAATGGTGAGGGCGACCATGATGCCGGCGCGGATATTGCCGAGCAGGAGAAAGAGCACGACAACCACGAGCACCGCGCCGGTCACCAGGTTGTGGCGCACGGTCTCGATAACGTTGCCGATGAGCTCGGTTCTGTCATACACGATTGTGACGTCCACGTCGTCGGGCAGGGCCTCGGCGGCGATGTCGAGGCGATCTCGCAGGGCCCGGGTGACCTCGTGGCTGTTCTCGCCCATCAGCATGAACCCGAGGCCGAGCACGGCTTCGCCCCGGCCCTGGAAGGTGACCGCGCCCCGGCGGATTTCGTGGCCGGCGCGGACCTCGGCGACGTCCCGCACGCGAATGGGCGCGCCGCCGTGGGCTTTTACGACGATGTTCTCGATCTCCGCGATGGCGCCGACGCGGCCGAGGCCCTGGACGAGCAGGGATTCGCCGGCGCGCGTGATCTGGCCGCCCCCGACGTTGGCGTTGTTGCGGAGGAGGGCGTCGTGCACGTCGTGCAGGACGAGCCCGTACTTGATGAGGGCTTCGGGGCGGACGATGACGTGATACTGCTTTTCGTGGCCGCCCCAGGAGTTGACCTCGGCGACGCCGGGCGTTTTCAGGAGTTCCGGCTTTACGACCCAATCGTGCAGCGTGCGCAGTTCTTCGAGCGAGCGTTCCGGGTTGTCCGAGTGGAGCATGTAGTGGAAGACTTCGCCCAGGCCGGTGGCGATGGGGCCGAGCTGCGGGCGTTCGATGCCCTCGGGCAGCTCCACGGTGTTCAGGCGCTCCGTGATGAACTGGCGCGCGCCATAGACGCTGGTGTCGTCGGTGAAGGTTGCGACGACCTGGGAGAATCCGAACTTGGACACGGAGCGGACTTCGGCGAGCCCGGGCAATCCGGAGACGGCCAGCTCGACGGGCAGGGTGACCTGTTGCTCGATTTCCTCCGGGCCCAGGGCGGGGGCGGTGGTGTTGATCTGGACCTGCACCGGGGTGGTGTCGGGAAAGGCGTCGATGGGGAGATTCGTCAGACGCCATACGCCGAAGCCGGCGGCGAGAAGAAAGAGCAGCAGCACGAGCCCGCGATTTTCGAGCGCGAGCGCAATGAGGCGGTGAAGCATGGTGATGTCCTTTTCCGGTTGCCGCTCAGTCGTGGACGCAGCCGGCGCCCAGACGGGCCTTCAGCAGCTCGGATTTCAGGACATAGCTTTCGCCCAGCGCGATTTCCTCGTCCGCGCGCAGCCCTTCCAGGACGGGCACGGAGCCGCGCCGTTCGGGTCCCGTACGGATCAGGCGCGTTTCGTACAGGTCGTGATCGAGTTTGGCGAATACCACCGGGAAACCGTCGACGTACTGGATAGCCTGGGGCGGCACGACGACCGTCGCTCCGCGGGTCTCCGATCCGGCGAGTTCCGCGCGGCCGAACATGGCGTTGCGGAGGAGGCCGTCCGGGTTCTCGAGCACCGCGCGGGCCTGGACCATGCGGGTGGTTTCGTCGACGCTCGGCGCGATCCACTGGAGTTTGCCTTCCATCCGCATGCCGGGGAGGGGGTCGAACTCGGCGGTGACCGTGGCGCCCTCGCGGGCGTTTATCAGGAGGCCCTCGGGAATGGAGAGCTCCATCCACATGGTGGACAGGTCGGCGACCTGAAAGAGGGGCGCGCCCGATTCCGCCGCGGCGCCGGCCACCGCGTTGCGCTCCGTTACCGTGCCCGCGAAAGGCGCGCGCACGGGGAACACCGAGGCGCGCTCGCCCCGCGCGTTCACCTCCTCGGGCGTCAGTCCGAGGTCCAGCATGCGCTGGCGGGCCATGGCGAGTTCCGCCTCGGCCTCCGCCAGCTGGGCGCGGGCTATTTCGAGGTCCTGGCGGGGCGCGATGGCCAGATCGACGAGCTTCTGCGCGCGTGCGACCACTTCGCGGTACAGGGCGACGTTGGCGGCCGCCTTCGCGTATACGCTGCGTTCCGTGGCCAGTTCGGGCGCGCTGATTTCGGCGAGCAACTGCCCGGCCTTGACCCGGTCACCCGCGTCGACATGAACGGCTTTGATGACGCCGTCGAGCAGGGGTGTGACGTAGGCGAGCTGGTTCTTATTGAACGCGACCTGCCCGAGCACCATCGCGCCCCCGGACCAGTCCGCGAGCGCCGGATAGCCGGTTCGGACGCCGGCCTTTTCCGCGGACGCCATCGACTGGAAACGGATCTTGAGTCCCTGCCCGGGGTTGAGGCCGGCGAGCAATTCCGGGTGGCAGATACCGCATTCGACTTCCATCAGGCCGTGTTCTCCGCAGAACAGGCCCCCTTTTGCGGCGGTTGACGGGGCGCCGCTCTTCCCGGCGAGCTCGGGGTGGCAGATGAGGCACTCGTCCTCGTACAGGCCGTGTTCGTTGCACCAGAGGCGATTGGGATCGCGAGCTTGAATCTGCTCCTGTTCTCCGGCGGGGGCGTGTCCGTGGACCGCGGCGAGCTCGGGGTGGCAGATGCAGCAATCGTCCTCGTAGACATCATGCTCGTTGCACCAGAGGCGGTTGGGGTCGCGCGTCTCGGCGGTCAGGACGGGTACGTTACAGGCGGTCAGGAAGCAGGGAACGAGAAGCAGGATGGCGCCGCGGCGGACCTGCGTAAATTGGGAAAGCTGAAGCATGATCGGACTCCCGCGGGGTGGGTTCTTACCGGTGGGGAAAGCACGGGGACGGATCCGCGACGGGAAAACATCCCGCGCGGACTTCGCCGGCCGATCAAATGCGCAGCGGCAAGGGGAAGGGCAGGATCCGGCTGTCGGCTCGCCGGGGTGGCGGGATCGCTCTGGCGCGGCGCTGGTCCGCGTCGCGGGGGGCGACGGCGGGAGCGCTTGCGAGCGCCTTGAGGGGATCGGGGGCGGACGGGGCGCGGTCGGGGCGGGCGTGCATGGCGCATACGGCGCCCGCAAGCCGAAATTCCACGCATTGGAGGTCGTTTGCGGCGCCCGGCGGGCGAATCTCGCCGTGGGTGGGCGCCGCCGGGTAGCCCTCGGTGGCGGGCTCGGGGCAGCAATCGGCCTTCGGCGCGACGGCGGCGGGATCGGGACAGAGACAGAGGGCCAGATCGATGCCGCGGGCGGTCCCGCTCAGGAGCGCCAGCGCGACGACGAAGGTGGCTATCGCGCGCTGGAATACGCTTGTTCGAATCCCATGTTGTCTCATACCCGGCATTCTACCCGGCGAATGGGGTTGAGTCAACGGGATACGCCACGAAGGGCGCAGCGCAGCGTCTGGCCGCAACCGAAAGAATCTGAACCGCGAATGAACGCGAATGAACGCGAATTGTATGGTGATTCAAGGTGCGCGGCGCGCGGGGGATCGGATTGGGCGCCACAAAGAGCACAAAGAACACAAAGAATCCGGCGCAGCCTTGGGCCGCAACCGAAGAGGGGATCACCACGAAGGGCACGAAGACCACGAAGAAAAAAAAGAGAATAGCTTTAACCGCAGAGAACGCAGAGAGCGCATAGGGTGATTTCTGGTACGCAGATGGATTGGGTGGATGATCGAGAGCGCATTCTTAACCACGAATGAACACCAATGCACACGAATGCATCGGGAGCAGCCGCGCGGGCGGTGATCAAGAATTGTGCCCACGGATTGCACTGATGACACGGATAGAAAATGATTTCGGTCGTTGGGGTGTGCCGGCGGCTGCGTGCTGTTTCCAAGGTGGCCTGTTCGGATTGTTGAGCATCGGAATTGTGGCGGGGTTTATCGGGTGGCGGGCTGCTTCTTCTCGTTTGGTTCGCGTGTCGCTCCAATCCGTGTCATCGGTGTAATCCGTGGGCAAGAAAGGAATTTCGTCCACGAGACTTGCGGAACGGCCCGGAAATCCTCCCTGGATTTTTCGCTTCGTAAATGCTTTTACAAAAAATGGTTCTATGGATTTTGAACGAAAGAACTTGCAGAAAAAACAAGGCTCATCCGGTTTGAAGGTACATCGGCAACGATGGCGGCAAATAGGAGTAGTTTGCTCGGTTCTCTTTTCCGGGCGGCGATGCTATATGCGAATACAAGATTCCTTGGGCCTGGTCTGTAGCGCAGACGGTATATTCGGCAGCAGAACTGGATGCCAGCGCACGCTTTCGGCCCGAAGGGCCAATGCAGTTTTCAGCCCCGGGCAACGCCCGGGGTTTGAGTGGTGTGTTTCTTATACGCCCTGAAAGGGCAGCGCAGTCGAATTTCAGAAACGCTGGGCTGGCTCACCACTGCGCTGCCCTTTCAGGGCGTGGAAGGTGGTGTCCCCGTGTTCCCTGGGCGTTGCCCAGGGCTGGGAGCTGCGCTGGCCCTTCGGGCCGAAAGACCAGTCGATACGATTACTCCGACAGAGGCCCCAACGGGCATACATTGGCGGTTCCGGAGAATTCGGGCACGGAGAAACGCCTGTGAATAATCTCGTACGCTCAAACCGGATGAACCAAAAACAAGAGATTGACGGATAGTAGTACGAAGGACAGCCTTTGGCCGAAACCAATTAAAGGTGAACCGCGAATTAACGTGAATGTACGCGAATGAAGAATGGATGGCAGTGTCCTTTGGGTAAGTGTCCTTTGGGTAATGGCCGATCTGGGATCCACGCGCCGGGTGGAATGGCGTGTCCAGGATGCGGATGATCCGACCGTTCTGCCGCGATTGCGGCGCGATGGCCGGGCTTGCCCCGCCTGGTTCGCAGGGGTTACTGTATGGGCCTGCCGTGCCTCATTTCGGGGTGGCGTGAGTGAAATGAGGCATGTAAAGTCAGCCCTTCAAATTGGTTGCGCAGTTAGCCGCCGGATTTCCGGCGCGAAATCGGCTGGCATATAAGTTGCTTACCTTCCGGTGTGGAGGTCTGGGCAGACGCCTCGGGAGGGGGTGGCGCCCGCCGCCCGGAATGGCGCCGCTTCCCGGCGCGAACATACGGAACAACCCTTCCCGCCGGTTCGGGCCGGAACCGGGTGACAATCAAAGGAGAATTCCCAGCATGGCGGTGGATGTCAATCAAATCGGCGCGCGCGTCGAGCAGGAGGCGGCGCTGCTGCACCAGGTTCGCTCGGAGATCAAGCGGGTGATCGTGGGCCAGGAGTACCTGATCGACCGGCTGTTGCTCGCGCTGTTGTGCAACAACCACGTGCTGATTGAGGGGGTGCCGGGGCTGGCGAAGACGCTTTCGGTGACGACGCTGGCGCAGGTGGTGCAGTGCAGCTTCAACCGTATTCAGTTCACGCCGGACTTGCTGCCCGCGGACCTGATCGGCACGCTCATCTACAACCCGAAAGAGGGCGGCTTCATCACACGGAAGGGGCCGATTTTCGCGAACGTCATCCTGGCGGACGAGATCAACCGCGCGCCGGCGAAGGTGCAGAGCGCGCTGCTGGAGGCGATGCAGGAGCAGCAGGTGACGATCGGGGACGAGAGCTACAAGCTGGCCGATCCGTTTTTTGTGCTGGCGACGCAGAACCCGGTGGAGCAGGAGGGCACCTACCCGCTTCCCGAGGCGCAGGTGGACCGCTTCATGCTGAAACTTCGGGTGACGTACCCGACGAAGGCGGAGGAATTGCAGATCCTCCGGGCGCAGGCGAAGTCGGCCCCCGGCAACGCGGTGCGGGCGGTGTTGACGCCGGAGGATATCGCGCGGCTGCGGCTGCTGGCCGACGACATTTACATGGACGAGAAGATCGAGGAATACATCGTCAACCTGGTGGAATGCACGCGCAACCCGGCGGCGTACAAGCTCGACATCGGCGGTTACATCCGGTATGGCGCGTCGCCCCGGGCGACGATATTTCTTGCGATGGCGTCTCGCGCGCAGGCGCTGCTCCAGGGCCGGGGCTACGTGACCCCGCAGGATGTGAAGAGCATCGCGCCGGATGTGCTGCGCCACCGCGTCATCCCGACGTACGAGGCCGAGGCGGACGAGAAGACGCCGGAGGATCTGGTGGCGCGTATTCTCGATACCGTGGACGTACCCTGAGCGCGGCGGCCAAGCCCGCGCGAACCCGATCGAACGGCGCACGATGATCTCCAAAGAACTCGCGAAAAAAGTCCGGTACATCCAGATCATGACCAACAAGGCGGTCAATGATGTGCTTGCGGGCGAATACCACAGCGTGTTCAAAGGGCAGGGCATGGAGTTCGACGAGGTGCGCGAGTACCAGCCGGGCGACGACATCCGCGCGATTGACTGGAACGTGACGGCGCGGACGGGCCACCCGTACATCAAGCGCTTCCGGGAGGAACGCGAGCTCACGATACTGTTTGTGGTCGACCTGTCGGCCTCGGGCCGCTTCGGCAGCGTCGCGAACCTGAAGAACGAAGTGGCGACGGAGCTCTGCGCGCTGCTGGCCTTTTCCGCGATCAAGAACAACGACAAGGTGGGGCTGGTGGCCTTCACGGAGGCGGTGGAGCTTTTCGTGCCGCCGGCGAAGGGCGCGACGCACGTGTTGCGGCTGATCCGCGAGCTGCTCGCCTTCGATCCGAAAAAGCGCGGCACGAATATCGGCGCGGCGCTGGACTACGCCGCGCGGATTTTGCACCGGCGCAGCGTCGTGTTTTTGATCAGCGATTTCCAGGACGCGGGCTACGAGCGCACGCTCCGCATCATGAGCCGCCGCCACGATCTCATTGCGGTATCGGTGAGCGATCCGCGGGAGCACGAACTGCCCGACGCCGGGCTGATCGAGCTGGAGGACGCGGAGACGGGGGCGCTGATCACCGTGGACACCGGCAGCAAGTCGGTGCGGCGGGCCTATGCGGCGTCGGCCCTGGCGCGCGCCGGGGCGCTTCGCGAGACCCTGCGGTCGATGGACATCGACCTGATCGAAGTGGGCGCGTCCGACGATTACCTGCTGGACCTGATCCGGTTCTTCAAGCGGCGGGAGCGTCAGAAGCGATGATGGCGCGCCTGCGATTCGACTATCCGCGCGCCCTTGTTGGAGCCGTCCTGGCGCTTGCGTTCGCCGCGGGCCTGGTGGCCGGGTGCGGCTCCGATTCGGGGGCTGGCGATGCCGTGAAGGCGGGCGTCACCCGGACCTACGAGCGCGGGCCGATCACCGTTGAGTTGTCGGTGTCGGCGGATACCCTGACGACCGCGGAGACCCTGACCGTCACCCTGACCGCGATCGCCGACGCCGGGTACTCGGTGGAATTCCCGCCGTATCCGGAGGCCCCGCAGGCTGGGCCCGATTCCGAGGCGCCCCAACGCGATGCGCCCCAGGCGTTCACGCTGTCCGGTGTTCGGGACGCGGATCCGGTGCTTCGGGAGGGCGATCGCATCGCGCGGCGCCGCACGTACGAGGTCGAACCGTTTCTGGACGGCGCCTATGAGGTCCCCGCGCTTGCGCTGACCTACTGGGAAGAGCGCGAGGGCGACGACGAGAAGGCGACGCTGGAAACGGAGGCGATCGCGGTGACGGTGACGCCGATCCTGGCTCCGGGCGAACCGCCGTCCCCCAGGGAGATAGCCGGGCCGGTGGCGCTGCGCGATCCGCCGCCCTGGGGGTTGTATCTGCTGCTGGCCGCCCTCGCGTCCGCCCTGGCCGGCGCGGGGTACTGGTACTGGTTCCGCTATACGCCGCCGGGACCGCCGCCGGCCCCGCCCGTGCCGCCGCACCAGCGCGCGCTGGAGGCGCTGGACGCTATCCGTCGCGCGAGGCTTGTGGAGCAGGGCCGCTACAAGGAGTACTACATCGCGGTGTCGGGCGTGCTGCGCCGCTACATGGAGGAGCAGTTTCAATTGCGCGCGCCCGAGCGCACCACCGAGGAATTTCTGGCGGATCTTCAGGACAACGCCGTGCTTGGCTTGCAGGAGCAGTTGCTGTTGCGCGAGTTTCTGCGGCACTGCGACCTGGTGAAGTTCGCGCGGGCCGAGCCGACGCCCGAGCAGATCCGCGACACCTTCGACACCTGCGAACGCTTCATCATCGACTCGGAAGCGGCCCAGCGCGCCGCGCGGATTCGGTCCGGCGCCGGCGGGGAGGGCTGAGCCATGCACTTCGCCTCGCCCCAGGTCCTGCTGCTGCTTTTCGCGCTTCCCGTCCTGTTTTATATCAGCCACTACCGGCGCCGTCCGGCGTCGCTGCGCTTTTCGAGCACGGCGCGGCTCGCGGCGCTGGAAACCACGCTGCGCGTGCGCTGCCAGCGCTGGCTGCCGGCCCTCCGGTATCTTGCGCTGGCGCTGCTTGTCGTGGCGCTGGCGCGTCCGCAGCAGGGCCAGGAGCGGGTGCGCGACCTGAGCCGGGGCATCGCGATTCAGATGGTGCTTGATCGTTCGGGCAGCATGGCGGAGGAAATGGCGTTCGACGGCCAGGTCATGAACCGGCTCGACGTGGTCAAGCGGGTGTTCAAGGAGTTTGTCGCGGGGAACGGGGATTCGCTGGATGGGCGGCCGAATGACCTGATCGGCCTGGTGGCTTTTGCGGGCTACGCGGACACGATCGCGCCGCTTACGCTCGGGCACGACACGCTGCTCAATCTGGTGGACGACATACAGCTGGTGCAGCTGAAAAGCGAGGACGGGACGGCGATCGGCGACGGGCTGGCCCTGGCGGCGGCGCGCCTGAAGACGGCGGAGGAGTCGCAGATGCGCGTAAACGCGCGGATCGGGAGCGACTACGAAATCAAGAGCAAGATCATCATTCTCCTGACGGACGGCCAGAACAACCGAGGCGAGATGGAGCCGGAGGAGGCGGCGCGGCTGGCCAAGGACTGGGGGATCAAGGTTTACGTGATCGGGATCGGCGACGATCCGGAGACGGGCCGCTTTTCCGGCCCCTTCGCGCAACTTGCGCAGATGCAGCAGCGCAACCTGAATGAGGACTCCTTGAGCCGGCTGGCGGACTTGACGGGCGGGATTTATCGCCGGGCGGGGTCGGGGAACGCGCTGCGGGAGATCTATGAGGAGATCGGCGCGCTGGAGACGAGCGAGATCGAGTCTCTCCGCTACCTGGACTACCAGGAGCGGTTCCTGCCGTTTGGCTTGGGCGGGTTGATCCTGCTGCTGGCGGAGGCGGCGCTCCAGGCCACCTGGCTTCGGAGGCACCCATGACGTTTCATCACGTGGAGATGCTTCACCTGCTCTGGATACTGCCGGGGCTGCTGGCGCTGTGGTTCTACGCGGCGTGGCGGCGCCGGGAGGCGATCGAGCGCTTTGTCGCGGCCCCGCTCCTGGGGCGCATCGGGCGCGCCCCGGACCCGCGGCGCCGGGTCTGGAAGCAGGCCCTGTTGTTTTTCGGGGCGGCGGCGATCATCGTGGGCCTGGCGCGCCCGGCGTGGAACCCGATCCCGGAGACCGTGCGGCGGGAAGGGCGGGATGTGGTTTTTGTGGTCGATGTGTCGCGCAGTATGCTTGCGGAGGATTTGGCCCCGAACCGGCTCGAGCGCGCGAAGCTGGCGATCCGCGATTGTCTTGAAGGGCTCGAAGGCGATCGCGTCGCGCTCATCGCGTTTGCGGGGACGTCCGCCGTGAAATGCCCCCTCACGCTCGATTACGGGTATTTCCGCATGATGCTCGAGGAAATCGGGCCGCATGATATTGCGCGCGGCGGCACGCTGATCGGCGATGCGCTGCGCAAGGCGCTGCTCGAAGTGTTTGACGAGAAGGATCGGGGGTTCCGCGATGTCATTCTTATTACCGATGGCGACGATCAGGAGAGTTTCCCGGTGGAGGCGGCGCGTCAGGCCGGGGAGGCGGGGGTACGCCTTATCGCGATCGGCCTGGGCGACGAAACGCATGGGCAGCGTGTCCCGATCACGGATGAATCGGGCCGGAGGACGTTCCTGACGTACCAGGGCGAGGAGGTCTGGACGCGGCTCAACGCGGATACGCTCCGCGAGATGGCGGCGGCGACCCCGGACGGCAAGTATTTGAACGTCGCGACGGGGACCTTCGATTTGAACGCGATTTACCAGGAGTTTATTGCGAGCGCGCAGAAAAAATCGCTCGAAGACACCCGCATCACGCGCTACGAGGAGAAATTCCAGATATTCCTCGGGATCGCGCTTCTGCTGCTCTGCGCGGAAGCGGGTTTGGGCGACCGGAGGGCCGCAACGCCATGAAAGGAGTATTCAGCCAGGTGATGTTGGCGTCCGCCGGGTTCCTGATCCTCGCGGGAGCGTCCGCGGCGGCTCCGAACCCGGCCGTGGAGGACGCGAACGCGTTGTACCGTGCGGGGCGCTACGCGGAGGCCCTGGAGGCGTACACGACGATCGGCGCGCAGCGCCCCGAGAGCGCCGAATTGCATTTCAACCGGGGCGCGGCGCAGTTCAGGCTTGGGGATCTTGCGGGGGCGCGGGAATCGTTTGAGGCGGCGGCGCTGCACGCGGCGGATCCGCTGTTGCAGGCGCGCAGCGCGTACAACCTGGGGAATTGCGGGCTATCCGAGGCGGAGGGCCTGCTTCAGGAGAACCCGGCTTCGGCGATCGAGACCCTGCGCCGGAGCGCCGCGTATTACAAGGATGCGCTGGCGCGGGACCCGGAATTTGACGACGCGGCATACAATCTTGAGGTGGCCCGCCGGACCATTCGCGCGATTGAGGAGCAGCTCCAGCAGCAGCAGGAGGAACAGCAGCGGCAGCGGGACGAGGTGAAGGAGAAGCTTGAGGAGCTAATCGAGGAGCAGCGCGCGCAGAACGCGCAATCGGCGGAGGCGGCGGAGCAACAGCAGGATCCGGAGCGGCCCGATCCCGGCGAGCAGGCGATGAACGAGATGGCGCAGGACCAGCAAGGCACGCGCGAGAAGACGGAGGAGCTTTCCGAGGGGATGCAATCCCAGGGCGAGGACGGTAAGGACAGCCTGGACGCGGCCCGCGAGCACGCGGAGGCGGCGGCGCGGAAGCAGCGGGATGCGGAGGAGCAACTGAAGGAGCAGAACGCGGCGGCGGCCAATGAGGCGCAGCAGGAAGCGCTGGAAGAACTGGAAAAGGCGCGCGACGCGATGGAGGAGGGAGACGACTCCTCCAACGAGCAGGAGCCGGGCGAGCCGGGCGAAGAGGGCGATTCCGATGGAACGCCGCCGGCCGGGGAATCGAATCCGGACGCGCCGGACGGCGAGCAACAGGAACAGCCCGCGCCCGAACCCGGCGAGGAAGCCGAAGACCTTCCTCCCCCCGACGCGACGGCCCGTGATATTCTCAACCAGGAGCAGCGCAATAAGGAGCAACGAAACCTCCAGCGCATGATCCGCGTCCGCCCCGTTGAGAAGGATTGGTAGGCCATGTGGTACCGACCTGCGATAGTCGCTGTTTGGGTTGTGGCGCTGGCGTGGCCGGCCGGGGCGCAGCAGGCGCCCCAAATCAAGGCGGTCGCCCAGCGCGACGAAGTCGTTGTGGGCGAGCCGTTTTTCTACCAGATTCACCTGGAAAACGCGTCCTCCGCGACGCCGCCCGATCTTTCCGGGATCGGGGGGGATTTCACGGTGGAGTATCTCGGCGGCAGCCAGAGCAACAGCTCCTCGATTCGGATCATTAACGGCCGCCGGACGGAAGTGGTCCGCCGCGAATATGTGTTGAATTACCGGCTGACCGCGCGGCGCCCGGGCATGCTGGAAATTCCCTCGGTGCAAGTCGATATCGGCGGCCAGACACTCTCCACGGCGCCGGTCTCCGTGCGGGCGCGGCGTCCGGAGCCCGTGGATGGCTTCAAGCTCGAAGCCGCGCTTTCGAAGGATGCCGCCTATGTGGGCGAGCCCCTGGTGTTGACGACCACGTTCTACATCGGCCGGCAGGTCCAGAGTTTCGGCATCACGATGCCCGCCCTGGAATCCGGCGATTTCGCTGCGGAGCCGGTGACGCCGCCGCGCCGGTCCGGCCGGGAGTATTTTGCGATCTCGGTAAATGGCGCGGAGGTCATCGCGGAGCGGGGCAATGAAAGCGCGGACGGGCGGCAGTACATCACGCTGGTGTTCCAGCACGTGATCGTTCCCAGGGCGGCGGGCGAGGTGCTACTGGACCAGCCGGTGGTATCGCTCGACACGCCATCGGGCCAGCGGCGCTCACCCTTGGAAGGTTTTTCCATTTTCGGTTCGCGGGACCTCCGGCGGTTGGTGGTTCCGGGCAATGCCCTGACCCTCACGGTGCGCCCGCTGCCGGCGGCGGGGCGTCCGGCGGATTTCAGCGGCCTGGTCGGCGCGTATGAGCTTTCGGCGGCGGCCTCGCCCAACTCGGTGAACGTCGGGGATCCCATCACGCTTACGCTGACGCTCTCGGGCCCGCCCGGCCTGGCTTCCTTCGAGTTGCCGCCGCTCCAGGCCCAACCGGCGCTGTCGTCCGGGTTCCGCATTCCCAGCGAGATGGCGCCCGGACGGCTGGATGGCGGGCGGAAGGTGTTCACGCAGACCCTTCGCGCCGAATCGGCGGAGGTGACGGAGATCCCGCCGATCCAGCTGAGTTACTTCGATCCGGAGCGGGGGGAATACGCCGTCGCGGCAACGGATCCGATACCGCTGGATGTGCGGCAGACCCAGGTGGTGACCGCGGCGGACGCGGAGGGGTATCAGCAGGCGGTGGGGACCGTGGCGCATGTCGCGGTGGACGCCGGCATCGCGCACAATTTTACCGGCGCGGCCGCGCTTCGCCCCCAGCGTTTCGGTCCGGATGTATGGATGCGGACGCCGGGGAGCTGGGCGCTGTTGTTGGCTCCGCCCCTATTGTTTGGCGCGGCGGCGGCGGGCCGTCTGGCGCAACGCGCGGGCGGTTTTCGGGCGGAAACCCGGCGGCGGCGCCAGGCGCGCGCGAGACTTGAGGCGGCATTGGCGGGCGCGGGGGATGGCCCCGGCGCCTACACGGCCGCGCTGGACGGCCTTCGGGGGTATCTGGGCGCGCATCTCGGGCTGAACGCGAGCGCCCTGACCTACGCCGACGCGGAGGGGCCGCTGCGCCGGCGCGGCGCGGGCGAGGAGAGCCTGGCGTCGCTTCGAAAGGTCTTCGATACCTGCGAGGCCCACCGGTACGCGGGCGGCGCGACGCCGGAATCGGCCACGGGCTTCTTCGAATCGGTCCGTGACTGTGTCGCGTCCATCGAACGGGAGATTGGCACGTGAAATTGCAGCGGGCGCTACGAGGTACATGCTGGCTGGCGGCGCTGATCGCGCTGGCGGGCCTTTCGGCGCCGGGCGCGCGCGCGCTGGACGGCGACGCGCGGGAGGCGCTTTTGAGCGAGGCCACGGCGGCGTTTCAGGAGGGCAACCGCCTCATCGCGCCGGATCCGGCGGCGGCTCAGGCGCAGTATGAGAAGGCCACCTTGCTCATCGAGCGGATAATACGGGAGGGCGGCGTCGAGAATGGCCGGCTCTATTACAACCTAGGCAATATCTGGTTCCAGCGGGGCGATATCGGCCGGGCCATCCTCAACTACCTGCGCGCGGAGCAGTACATCCCCAACAACGTGAATCTTGCGCAGAATCTGGCCTATGTCCGGCAACAGCGGAGGGACGCGTTCACCACGGCGGCGCGCCGGAAGGTGCTGAATACGCTCTTCTTCTGGCACTACGACATCTCGTCGGGCGTCCGGCTCCGGATTTTTGCGGTGTGTTTCATCGCCTTCTGGGCGCTGGCCGCCGCGCGCCTCTACGCGCGGCGTCCGGGGATGAACGGCGCGCTTTTCGTGCTTGGCGCGGCGTCGTCGGCCCTTTTTCTATCGCTTACCCTGGAGGCGCGGAGTTACCGCAACGAGCCTCTCGGGGTTATTCTCGCGGAAGAGACCGTCGCGCGCAAGGGGGACGGCGAGACGTACCAGCCGAGCTTCGCGGAGCCGCTTCACGCGGGCACCGAGTTCCGGGTGCGCGAGGACCGTGGCGCCTGGCTGCATGTGGTGTTGCCGGACGACCGCACCTGCTGGATCCGCCGGGACGCGGTAGGGCTGGTCAAGGAGACGCCGGGCGAGAATCAGCGCGCTCCGGGCTGAACCGCCGTCGGGGTTGCAATTCCGGGATGCGGCCCTCTAGACTCGATCCGGTAGTCGGGCAGGGGCGACGGGACGCCCCCGGAGGCAAATGGCATGGCCGGAGTCAGCGTGGTGATCCCCGCGTACAACGAAGCCGGGTCGATCCGCGAGACGGTCGAGGGGGTCCGGAAGGCGTTTGAGGGGTCGCCCCACCCCCTGGAAATCGTGGTGGTGGACGATGGTTCGGCGGACGAAACCGCGGCGATAGCGGAAGAAGCGGGCGCGCGGGTTATCGGGCATCCGACGAATAAGGGCTATGGCAACGCGCTGCTTACGGGCTCCCGCCACGCGGCGCATTCATGGGTTGCGATTACGGACGCGGACGGCACCTATCCGGTGGAGGAGCTCCCGGCGATGCTGGACGAGGCGGAAGGGCGCGGCCTGGACATGGTCGTGGGGGCGCGGCAAGGGCGCCACTACGAGCAGAACCTGCTGAAGCGCGCGGCGCGGTGGGTGTTCAAGCGGCTGAGCGAGTGGGTGGTCGGCGAGCCCATTCCCGATATCAACAGCGGCCTCCGCGTGATGCGGCGCGAGCTGATCGCGACCTTCGCGGCGGCGCTCTCGGGCGGCTTTTCCTTCACGACGAGCATCACGATCATTGCGTTTCAGACGGGCCACCACGTGGTCTACCGCCCGATAGCGTATTACCCGCGCACGGGGCAGAGCCATGTTCGGCTTGTCCGGGACACGCTGCGGGCGTTGCAGATCATCGTCATGGCGGTGGTGCTCTTCAACCCGATCAAGCTGTTTCTCCTGCACGCGGCGGGTGTGGCCGGGTTCGCGATCGCGATGGCGGCGCTCGTGTTGCTGCTGCCGGGCCTGTACCCGCCGGCGCTTGTGCTGAGCCTCGGGGTGCTTGCGGGGAATATTATCGTGGCCCTCGGTTTCCTGGCGGTGCGCCAGCAGATCTACCTGGGCGGGATCGATTTGCCCCGGCGCGGCTATGCGCCCCCGCCCGGCCCGGACGCGCCGCCGGAGCATGGCAATCGCGATTAAACTTCCAACTCGAGCCGAGCGCCCCATGAACCATCTTCAATGTTAAAAAGGGCGCGTGTTGGAGCGCTGGCATTTCGCCTGCGGCGAATCCCTGATCTTGCCGGCAGAGATGCCGGCGCTCCAAAACGCTCACTATCGTTGATTCAAGGTTCCCAATCGACTCAAGTTTACGTCCATATACCGAGATCGCGTTTAAACGCGATTGCCCTGGCCTCGGGAGGCCTGATCCGCGGCACATTCCGCGGGTGTGATACACTGGAGTGCGCTGGCATGGCGCGCGGGGCGGCGCGCGTCTCCCCGGCGCGTTTGCGGGGCGCGGCATGGCGAGGACACGCAAAACGTGAACTACCTGATAGAGCACTTTATCGCGGTGGGCGGCTTTCTGCTCGCGTTCGTACTGCTGACGGACGTTCTGCGCAAGCACCGGCAGCCCGGGGGCACGCTGGCATGGGCCATGGCGATCGTGCTGATCCCGTATGTGGGCGTGCCGCTTTACCTCCTGTTCGGGGGACGGAAATTCCGGCGTATCCGCGAGCGCAAGCAGGATCTTTTCGAAGCGGAGACGGGGCGCGATCTGGAGCCGGTGCCCCCGCTGTGCCTGGCGGACCGCGTGCTGCGCACGGGCGTGATGCCACCGCCGCGCGGCGGGCACCGGATCGATGTGCACTTCAGCGGGGAGACGGCGTACCACCGGCTCATTGCCCTGATCGAAAGCGCGCAGGAGACGATCCACATCACGACGTTTATCCTGGGCCGGGACGAAGTGGGCCGGGCGGTCGTGGAGACACTGGCGCGCAAGGCGAAGGAGGGGGTGAAGGTGCGGCTCCTGCTGGACAGCCTCGGATCGATGTGGACGCAGCGTGGATTCGTGCGCCCGCTGGTGGCGTCCGGCGGCGAGGTGGGCCGGTTTCTGCCGGTGCTCCCGATCCAGCGGCGCTGGTCGGCGAACCTGCGCAACCACCGGAAGATCGTGGTGGTGGACAACGCCTCAGCCATGGTCGGGGGGATGAACCTGAGCACATACTTTATGGGGCCGAGGCGCAATCCGCAGCGCTTTCTCGACGCGTGCGTCTTCCTGGAGGGGCCCGCCGTGGAGGATATTCAGGAGGTGTTTCTGAGCGACTGGCAGTACGCCACGGGCGCGGATCCGAAGGCGATCGCGGCGGCGCTGACCCGCCCGGCGCCCACCGGGCACAGCATGGTGCAGGTGGCCGTGAGCGGGCCGGACGTGCCGGAGGACACGATGCACGACGCGCTGGTGGCGGCGATGACGGAGGCGCGTGAGCGGATCTGGATCGTGACGCCGTATTTCGTGCCGGACGAGCCGATGGTCAAGGCGCTGAGCCTCCAGGCGCGCATGGGGCGGGATGTGCGTGTGCTGCTTCCGAAGCGATCCAACCACCGCATTCCCGATTGGGCGCGGGGGCCGGTGTTGCGGCGGCTGCACGAGTCGGGCGTTAAGATCCACTGCTATGCGGGGGGGATGATCCACACGAAGCTGCTGCTCTTCGACGATCGGGTGGCGGTATCGGGGTCGCCCAATCTCGACATGCGGAGCATGTACCTGAACTTCGAAATTGCGCTGTTTCACTATAGCAAGCCCGAGATTCAGGCCATCGAGCACTGGATCCGGATTCATGTCCCCGTGTGCGAGGCGTGGACGCCGAAACGGCTGACGCTGGCGCGGGAGTGGACCGAGGGGATCTGCAAGGTGGTTTCGCCGCTGCTCTGATGCGGGTTCAGATGCCGTGCCCGTTTTCGTAGTCGTATTCGTAGATGCGGTGATCCATTTCGAGGGCGGGCTGCTCCGAGCGGGTGTGGCAGACGGGCTTTGCGGGCACGCCGACGACGGTGGTGTGCGGGGGCACGTCCTCGAGGACGACGGCGCCGCCGCCGACTTTGGCGCCTTCGCCGATCTCGACGTTGCCGAGGATCTTGGCGCCGGCGGCGATCAGGACGCCGTGGCGCACTTTCGGATGGCGGTCGCCCATGATTTTGCCCGTGCCGCCGAGGGTGACCTCGTGGAGCATGGAGACGTTGTCCTCGACGACGGCGGTCTCGCCGATGACGACGCTTGTGGCGTGATCGATCATGATGCCCATCCCGAGGCGCGCGGCGGGGTGGATGTCGACGGCGAAGACTTCGGAGATGCGGCTTTGCAGGAAGAGCGCGAGTTCGTGCCGGTCGCGCGTCCAGTAGTAGTGGGCGACGCGGTAGGCCTGGATCGCCTGGTAGCCCTTGAAATAGAGGAGGGGCGTGGAGAACTTGTTGCAGGCGGCGTCGCGGTCGCATACCGCGACCATGTCCGCGCGGATGGCTTCGCCGATCCGGGGGTCGCTGTCGAAGGCCTCGTCGATGAGGTCGCGGAGGGTGACGGCGGTGAGGGTGTGGCTTTCGAGCTTACCGGCGAGCTGGAAGCTGAGGGCGTCCTCCAGGGTGCTGTGGTTCAGGATGATGGAGTAGATGAAGCTGGCCAGCATGGGCTCCGATCGCGCGTCGGCCTCGGCTTCGGCGCGGACACGCTCCCATACTTCATCCCGTACCTGCTCCATGTGTCGAAACTCCCGGCCGGCGGCCCTGACTGCGCGTGTTTCTCGCGCTAAGACGTGAAAATGTGGTATTTCTTTCATCTGAAGTAGTCACCCTCGTCGCACCCGACCATGGCGGATCTACGCGATCGGAAACCGTCATCCCCACGAAA